>DATAAP010000496.1:0-7098 GCA_036260035.1 Alphaproteobacteria bacterium
GCGAACTTTCGGTCGATGATGAAGCAGGGCACACCCTGGATGCCGATCTGGCGCGCGAACTGGTCCTCGGCGCGGATCGTCGCAACGTCTTCGTCGCTTTCCAGGAAAGCGCGCACCCGGGCTGGAACAAGTCCTATCGCCGGCGCGAGCCCGGTCAGGATCTCGATTTCGCCGATATTGGCGCCTTCGGTGAAATAAGCGCGGAACAGCGTCTCCACAGCCTCATCCTGATGTCCTTCACGCTGAGCGAAGCGGATCAGCCGGTGGGCGAGGATGGTATTGGGTGTGCGCTTGATGAGGTCGAAGGCGAAGGGAATGCCCTCGCCGCGGCCGGCTTCCTCCACTGCCTCATACATGCCGCCACCGGCCCGGTCGCCGAATTTGAGCCGCAGGTACTCCTTGCGGTCCATGCCTTCGGTCGGCATGTCGGGATTGAGCTGGAACGGCCGCCAGCCGACCTGGAGGTCCGATTGCGGCGCCATTTCCAGCGCCCTTTCCAGGCGACGCTTGCCGATGTAGCACCACGGGCAGATCGCGTCGGAAACGATGTCGATGATCATGCAGCCAGCATAGAGGGCAGTAGCGGAGGCGGCAACCGCGCGTGCGACGAATAGCCGTTGACCGTTTCATGCCAGCGTGACCGATAATCGGGACAATTACGAGGAGGACGCAGGTGGCGCGGGCGAAAGCCAAAGGCAAGTACGACAAGGATCTCGAGAAGACCGCCGCCAACTACGCGCCGCTGACGCCGCTCAGCTTTCTCGCGCGGGCCGCGGCGGTGTTCCCGCGCAAGGTCGCCGTCATCCATGGCGAGCAGCGCTATACCTACGCGCAGTTCTATGCGCGGTGCAGGCGCTTTGCTTCGGCTCTGGCCGCGCGCGGCATCGGCCTTGGCGATACCGTGGCGGTGATGGCGCCCAACGTGCCGGCGTTGCTGGAGGCGCATTACGCCGTGCCGATGGTCGGGGCGGTGCTGAATCCGCTCAACTACCGGCTCGATGCGCGCTCGATCGCATTCATCCTCGAGCATGGCGAGGCGAAGCTGCTGATCGCCGACCGCGAGTTCTCTGCCACCGTCAGTGCGGCCCTCAAGACGATGAAGCGTGCGCCCGCGGTGATCGACATCGACGATCCGCTCTGCACCACGGGGGAGCGGTTGAGTGAAGAGGACTACGAATCGTTCATCGCGTCGGGAGACATCGAGTTCGCCTGGACGCCGCCGCGTGACGAATGGCAGGCGATCTGCCTCTTGTACACGTCCGGCACGACGGGCAATCCGAAGGGCGTCGTCTACCACCACCGCGGCGGGTATTTGAACGCTCTGGGCAACGCACTGACCTTCGGCCTCAGCCCGCAGAGCGTCTATCTTTGGACCTTGCCGATGTTCCACTGCAGCGGCTGGACCTACACCTGGGCGGTCACGGCCGTGGGCGGCACGCATGTCTGCCTACGCCGGGTCGACCCGGCGCTGATCTTCCCCGCCATCAAGCAGCACCGGGTCACGCATATGTGCGGCGCGCCCATCGTGTTGACGATGCTGATCCATGCGCCGGATGCCGTGAAACAGCGCTTCGACCATACGGTGGAGATCGCGACTGGCGGGGCGGCACCACCCTCGGCGGTGATCGCCTCTATGGAGCAGATGGGCTTCCGCGTAACACATCTCTACGGCCTGACCGAGAGCTACGGACCGTCGACCGCGTGCCTGCCGCAGGATAGCTGGAGCGCGCTAGACCTGCCGGAGCGCGCGGCACTGATGGCGCGGCAGGGCGTCGGCTATCCGACGCTCGAAGCCTGGAGCGTCATGGACCCGCAGAGCATGGAGCCGGTGCCGAGCGACGGCAATGCGCTGGGCGAGCTCATGATCCGTGGCAACACGATCATGAAGGGTTACCTTAAGAACCCGAAGGCGACGAAAAAGGCTTTTGCCGGTGGCTGGTTCCACACCGGCGATCTTTGCGTCCGCCATCCCGACGGCTATGTCGAGGTCAAGGACCGCTCCAAGGACATCATCATCTCCGGCGGCGAGAACATCTCCTCGCTTGAAGTGGAGGAGGCGCTGTACAAGCATCCGAAGGTGATGGAGGCTGCGGTGGTCGCGCGGCCGGATGCGAAATGGGGCGAGACGCCGTGCGCTTTTGTGACCTTGAAGCCCGGTGCCAGCGCCACGCCCGAGGAGATCATCACGTTTTGCCGCGCCAATCTCGCCGGATACAAGGTGCCGCGCACGGTCGTTTTCGGCCCGCTGCCGAAGACGTCCACGGGCAAAATCCAGAAATTCGCGTTGCGAGAGCAAGCGAAGGGGCTGGCGTGACTGCCCGCTTATAAGGGCTTATTATAAATCGACTGTGATTGATCATGACGGCTGACCTCTTCTCGCTCGCCAATCACGTTGCGTTCATCACGGGGGCATCGTCTGGCCTCGGGCGGCATTTCGCGCTGACGCTCGCGCGCGCTGGTGCCAAGGTCGCGATCGGGGCGCGGCGCACGGACCGGTTGGAGGCGTTGGCGCAGGAGGTCGCGGCGATCGATGCGCGTGCCCTGCCGGTGCCGCTCGACGTGACCGATCTTGAGTCCGTCAATACCGCAATCGGTGCAGCCGAAACCGAGCTTGGGCCGGTGACGGTGCTCATCAACAACGCCGGCATCGCCACGACGGCCTCGTTCATCGACCAGACCGATGCGCAGTGGCGGGCGATCCTTGACACCAACCTCGACGGCGCCCGCCGAATGGCGCACGCGGTAGCGAAACGGATGGTCGAGCACGGGCAGGGCGGGTCGATTATCAACATCGCCTCGATCCTCGGGCTACGGCCAGCCGGTGGCGTGTCGGCCTATGCGGCCGCGAAAGCCGGACTGGTCAGCCTGACCCAGACCATGGCGCTCGAGCTGGCGCGGCACCGTATCCGTGTCAATGCGCTGGCGCCGGGCTATGTCGTAACCGAAATCAACCGCGACTTCCTGCAGAGTCCGGCTGGTCAGGCAATGGTCAAGCGCGTGCCGATGCGCCGCTTCGGCGAGGCGGCGGATCTCGACGGCGCGTTGCTCTTGCTTGCCTCGGGGGCGGGACGTTACATGACGGGCAGCATCGTGGTGGTCGACGGCGGCCACGCGCTCGGATTCCTCTGACATTCGCGGGGCCTCATGATCTTCGATCTTCGGACTTACACCGTGCAGCCCGGGGCGCTGGGCGCCTATCTCAAGCTCTATGGCAGCGAGGGCTGGCCGATCCAGAGCAAGCACCTGCCCGATTGCTGCGTCGGCTACTACGCCGTGGATATCGGGGTGCAGAACCGGGTGGTGCATCTCTGGCGCTATTCCGATATCGCCGACCGCGCTCGGCGCCGCGAAGCGATGGAGAGCGACCCCGCCTGGAACGCCTACCGCGCGAAGGGCGCCGCCTTCATGCAGGCGCAGGAGAACAAGATCATGCGGCCGACGCCGTTCTGGCCGGCGATGAAAGCGGAGGGCGGCGGACCGTTCAATACGATCGACTATCGGACTTACACGCTGCTGCCGGGCAAGGCCGGCGCCTTCTTCAAGCTCTACGAGAGCGAGGGGATGGCGACGCAGACCAAGCATCTCGGCAACTGCATCGGCTTCTACCAGAGCGACATTGGCACGCAGCACCAGATCGTGCATTTGTGGGCGTACACCGACCTTAACGACCGCACCCGCCGCCGCGCGGCGATGATGACGGATCCCGCCTGGAACGCGTATCTCGCCAAGGCCTCGCCGCTGTTCACCTACATGGAGAACACGATCCTGCGCCCGGCGCCGTTCTGGACGGAGCGCGGGGTCAGGGGCTAAGCCCTCAGCGCGCGCTGCGACTTTTCGGCCGCTGACCCGATCACGACGCCGCGGAACAGCTGCTTAAGCTCCGCGCGCACCGCACGGCCCGCGTCGAGGTCCCAGCAATTGACGATGGCCAGGCGGAAGCCGCCCGGCGGCATCGCATGCTGTTCGGGCGGCTTGTCGGCCTCGAAGGTAATTTGAATCGACGAGATGTGCGGCCGCCGCAGCAGGTCGGCGACGCGCGCCGCTGGCGCCTGCCACTGCACGCCATGGGCGCCGAACAGAACGACACTGTAGCCGGCGCGGCGGTCGCGGTCGTCAAAGTCCCACACGCCATCGGCGTAAAGCCGCACCACCGCGGCGAGCCAGCCGGGCCCGTTGAGATCAAGCCACTGCTCGGACATGCGCAGATGGCATTCGATGATGCGACCGCCAATGGTCTCGAAGTTGACGATGCCCGAGAAGTTGCCGAGATGCCGCTTGACCCAGGCACTAAGCCTGCGCTCTAGAGCGGGGCGGCGGCCGGCATGCACAGTCCAGAAGTCGAAGGTTCCACGCGGGCCTGGCTTACCCGTGGTGTGTCGCCACCAGCAGGCACGGCCCTTGGCGACAGCGACATCGGTGCTCACATGGGCGCCGCGGAAGACCGGCATCCACATGTGGCCGGCTTCGATCGAGGCCTCGTAGGCGTCACGCGAAGCAATCACGCGACTACCGATCCCCATGCCTTTCATGTTGAAGATCGGCTTGGAAAACACTGGAAAAGCTGGCGGTTCCGTTCCATGCGGGCCGTGCGGAACGCCTTGGCTCTCGCAAATAGAGAGTTTGTTATAGACCCAGCGGTGGGCCGGAAAGATCTGCCACGCCGTGGCGTCGTCGATCGGGATGACGAGGTGGTCGGGACAGGGCTGATGTTCGAAATACTGCCAGCGCCAGCTGTCTACGCCCAGAAACGGCAAGGTGCCCCCAATTGCGCCGACTTGCGCGCATAAGCGCTACCACAACCGTGCAGAGTGGAACAGCGAAACCGCTCGTCCGGGTTGTTCAGCGCTGCGCACCCGGACAACGGCTGAAGCCGGCCCAGCTTACTTGAGCCGAAACGGCATCAGATGCGCTAGCGGTTCGCTCAACTCGTAGACGCTGGAGACGGCTAGGTCATGGCCGTAGGGCACACCCTCGCGCTCCGCGCGCTTGCGCAGGCGCTCCTCGTGGACCGCAAGCACGTCGGGCGGGAACGGCATAGCGCCGGGGTCGAGGATACGCAGCGCCCCATCGACGTCGCGCGCCGGCATGACCCGGCTCTTCACATAACGGTTGGGCGACCACGGGATGTCGAGTACGCCGCTCTCGAAGCCGCGCAGCGTGCCGACCGCGGAGTCGCCGTCGCCCATCTCGAGCACGCGATCGACCACAGCGCGCACCTCGCGGCGGATGAGATCCTTCTCCTGCTCGAACTCGGCGAGGCCGTCGAGCCGGATGTGCCGCGCCATGTAGATCGCCATGCGCGTCATGCGCAGGCCCTCGGCATTGGCCTGCGGCGTCGGGATGCCGATCGCCTCGTGCGTGCTCTTGGTGGTGACGCTGGTGGCACCACCGATCGCCGCGAGCGTTCCGCCATACGACACCAGCGCGGCGCACTGCGCTTCGTCATGCGGCCAGGCACCCATCCAGTGCAGCGAGGTGACGGGCGTGAACACGTCGTAGCCGAACCGGCGCAGGTATTCCTGGCAGAGCTCTTCGCAGACCTGGATCGCCGCGGCGTCCTGCACGAGATGAAGCGTCTGGCCGAGCTCGACGCCATAGTTGGTGACACCCTGTGCCGCCGCCAGCAGCGCGTCGAGCACGCCAGTGATGATGGCGATCGAGGGCGGGATGTTGGTGCCGGTGAGGAAGCCCGGCTGACGCCGGTGCAGCTCGACGCCATGCTCCTGATAGAGCGCCACCAACCGATCGAGATATTGGTAGTTTCGGATGCCTTCCTCGATCGTCACGTCCTTGGTGTAGGAGACCGTGTAGGCGATTCCAGAGCCGAGATAGCCGCTGTATCCGGCGGCGAGCGCGATCTCCGAGGTGAGGCGCGGCATTGCAGTACCGGAGAGGACGATCGTTGGCCGGTCGACCGCATCGACGAGCTGGCGGCAGGTCGCGACGCCGCTGCTGACGATAGGAAAGCCGTTGAGCATCGAGCGGCCGGCCTTCTCCGACTCCTCCATGCCCTTTGCGGCCTGCGCGAAGCGCTCATTGCGGGTATAGCTGTCGGTCGTTGTCGGCACGATGTCGGCGAGGCCGTCCTGCTCGAGCGTCCGCATCAGTTCGAGCTGCAGCGCGAGCGTGCCGAACCCACCGCGCGGCTGGGTCAGGCAGTGTCGCTCGGCGTGCGCTTTGCGCATCGCATAGGCGAGATTTCTGTGCCGCGGCATCGATTTGTGCCGTTCGATCGCCTGCGCGAGATCGACATCGCCGCCGGTTGGCCAGCGCGCGAGGTTCTCGCGGCGCAGGCGGTCGAACACGTCGCGCGGGATTTGCGCCTGAGTAAGGCGCTGCGAGGTCTCAAGCGGCAGAGAAGTGGCCATCGACGCGCTCCGTCGCACATTCACGCATGTGGTTGAGCCCGAGCGCAAGCGCCGCCTCGGGCTCGGCCTCGGCTAGCAGGCCGACGGCATAGAGAAGATATTCGATGTCGAGCAGCATGCGCGGCGCCTGCGGCCGCAGCGAGGCTGGCTCGGCCGGATCGGCGAGTGCGGCCGCGAGAATTCCGGCAGGATCGAGGGCGTGCACGATCGGACCTCCGGTCCCTATCAGCGTTTGGACGCGGCTGAGATCCTTGCCCCGCTGCATGACGACCGGGCCGGTTGCCGTGTAAACGGTCTCGACGGTGCCGGCGTGGCGCCGCACGGCAAGCCGAATCGCGGCACGGGCGAGCGCGCGATCGAAGGCCTGCTCGCGCGCGTTTGCCGGCAACCGTTCGACATCGGCCAGAATCGGCGCAAGCATGGTCTCGATCTCGCCTTCGGCAATTCCGGCCTCGCGGGCGAGGGTGTCGGCGCCGCAGGTCTCGACGATGGTGCGCGCGTTGTGGCGCATGCCGAGATCGCCCTCGACTGTACGCTTGGCGAACGGCTCGGGCAGGCCGTACAGCACCGTCTCCGCCCGCGCCGGATCGCCCTTGCAGATGGAATGGACGTCCGTAGTGGCGCCGCCGACATCGACCACGAGCAGGTCGCCGAGCCCGGGGCGCGTAGCCGTGCCTTGAGACAGCAAGCGCGCGCCTTCGAGCACGGCGGCGGGCGTAGGCATCAGCAC
>DATAAP010000497.1:0-5775 GCA_036260035.1 Alphaproteobacteria bacterium
GATGACGATTTCGATCCCGGCCATGCCGAATCGATTCTGCACCATCGCGTCGTCGATCGCAGCGAGGGCCTCGTCAACGGTCAATGCCACGGTGACGCCCTTGCCTGCGGCGAGCCCGTCGGCCTTGACCACGATGGGCGCACCCTTTTCCTTCACATAGGCGCGCGCCGCGTCGCGCTGCTTGAAGCGGCGATAGCCACCAGTCGGAATCTTGTACTTGGCGCAAAAATCCTTGGTGAAGCCTTTGGACCCCTCGAGCGCCGCCGCGGCCGCGCTCGGCCCGAAGGTCTTGATGCCGGCTTCCTCGAGCCGGTCGGCCAGGCCGGCGACCAGCGGCGACTCGGGGCCGACCACCACGAAATCGATGGCCTTCTCCCGCGCCAGACTAACGATGCCGTCGATATCCTCGGCCGCAACCGGCATGCACGCCGCCTCGCGGGCAATGCCGGCATTGCCGGGCGCGCAGTAAAGCTTGTCGCACAAGGGAGACGCAGCGATGGCCCAGCACAGCGCGTGCTCCCTACCCCCCGATCCGACCACGAGAATCCGCATGCAGCCTGACCCTATCTTTTGCCGGCGGGCGGCTTGTATCATACGCGCCGAGTCCTGCCATGAATGAAATTCTGCCCATCGGCGAGCCGGCGGCGCCGCGTTTGAACGTCCCCGAGTTCACCGTCAGCGAGCTGTCCCAGGCGGTGAAGCGCACCATGGAGGGCGCCTTCGCCCTGGTGCGCGTGCGCGGCGAGATCTCGCAGTTTAAGCGGCACACCTCTGGCCACGTCTATCTCTGCCTCAAGGACGCCGATGCGGTCATCGATGGGGTGATCTGGCGCGGCTCGATGGCGCGACTCGGGCTCAAGCCCGAGGACGGTATGGAGGTGATCTGCACCGGCCGCGTCACCACCTATCCCGGCCGCTCCAAGTACCAGCTCGTCATCGAGCGCATGGAGCTGGCGGGCGAGGGCGCCCTCCTCAAGATGATCGAGGAGCGCAAGAAGCGCCTCGCCGCCGAGGGCCTGTTCGACGAACAGCGCAAGAAGAAGCTGCCCTTCCTGCCGGAGGTGATCGGCGTGGTCACCTCGCCCACCGGTGCCGTAATCCGCGACATCCTGCACCGCCTCAACGACCGCTTCCCGCGCCGCGTGCTGGTGTGGCCGGTCGCGGTGCAGGGCGAGGGTGCGGCTGAGCAGGTCGCCGCCGCGATCCGCGGCTTCAACGCGCTGGTGCCGGACGGCACTGCGCCGCGTCCCGAGCTGCTGATCGTCGCGCGGGGCGGCGGCAGCCTCGAGGACCTGATGGCCTTCAACGAGGAGATCGTCGTGCGCGCCGCGGCGTCCAGCACGATCCCGCTCATCTCCGCCGTGGGCCACGAAACGGATACCACGCTGATCGATTTCGCCGCCGACCGCCGCGCGCCGACGCCCACGGCTGCGGCCGAGATGGCAGTGCCTGTGCGCGTCGAGCTGATCGCCGACGTGATGCGCGACGGCCAGCGCCTCGTCGCCGGATTGCACCGGATGGTCGAGGAGCGCCGCATCCGCATCGAAGGTCTGGGCCGCGGGCTCGGCGATCCGATGCGCCTGGTCGACGAATGCAGGCAGCGCCTGGATGACAAAGAGCAGCGGCTGGCGGTCGGTCTGAAGAACTGGGTCACGGCACGACGCGGCCAGATCGAGGGACTGGCGGCGCGGCTTGCGGGCGCGCGGCACGCGACAGGGCGCACGCTCGAGCAGTGCCGCGAGCGCAGCGAGGAGCTGCTGCAGCGCGCGCGCGGGGCCGCCGAACGCATCTTGGCCGACCGCACGCGACACCTCTCGTCAGCCGCGCAGCTGCTCGAGAGCTTCTCCTACGAGCGCGTGCTGGAGCGCGGCTTCGTGCTGGTCCACGACAGCGACGGTGCCGCGATCACGTCGGCGGAAGCGGCGCGGAATGCCGGAAGCGTCGCGTTGCGCTTCCGCGATGGCGAGGTCGGCGCGCGCGTCGAAAGCGACGCAGCCCGCCCGCGCCCGATGAAATCCAAACCGGCCCCGGCGCCGAAGACGCAGGGGCGGCTGCTGTGACGGGTCGCACGATACTGGCGGCGCTGCTGCTGGTCGTTGCGTCGTTTCCAGCACATGCGGATGAGATCGAGCTCAACGGCCATTTCATGCAAGGCGGTCTGGTCACCGGCAAGGCACCGCCGGGGTCGCGCGTGACTTTCGAAGGCAGAGAGGTCCGAGTCACCACGGAGGGCGTGTTCCTGATCGGGTTCGGCCGCGAGGCTGGGCCGGAGGCGCGGTTGGAGGTCCAGCTCCCAGATGGCCGCCTCGAGCAGCGCGTATTGAAAGTCGCGGCGCGGCAATACGACATCCAGCGCATCGACGGCCTGCCGGAGCGGCAGGTCTCGCCGCCACCCGAGGATCTCGTGCGCATTCGCGAGGACCAGACGATGATCGCTAAAGTGCGCGCCCGCGATACGTCGGAGCCGTACTTCCTGTCGGGCTTCATCTGGCCGGCGATCGGGCCGATTAGCGGCGTCTACGGCAGCCAACGCATCCTCAATGGCAGCCCACGCCAGCCACATTACGGCGTCGACGTCGCCGCACCGGAGGGAACGCCGATCGTCGCGGCCGCGCCCGGGATCGTGTCGCTGGCGCATCCAGACATGTTCTTCACCGGCCGTACCGTAGCGATCGACCACGGCCACGGCCTGACCTCCGTCTACTCGCATCTTGCGACGATCACGGTCGCCGATGGTGAGCAGGTGGCGCAAGGGCAGGTGATCGGCACGCTCGGCGGCACCGGTCGGGTCACCGCGCCGCATCTCGATTGGCGGGTCAATCTCTTCGACATCCGCCTCGACCCGGCGCTGCTGGTGCCGCCGATGCCGGCGAACGGGCGCAGCGGCGCCGCGGTGCGTTAGCATGCGCGCGGCGGCATCTCCGCCGCACCGTTCGACCGCACGCCGGGTGATTTCTTTCATCGCCACCATCGTGGCTGCGTACGTGCTGGTCGTGGGGCTGCTCTTCGCCTTGCAGCGGTTTCTGCTCTATCCGGCTAACCAGTTCCGGCCTATGCCGGCGCAGCTCGGCCTGCCGGAAATGCAGGTGGTCTCGCTGCGCACGCCCGACGGCCTTGACGTGATCGGTTGGTACGCGCCGCCGCGCGGCGACCGCATCACCGTCGCCTCCTTCCACGGCAACGGTGACTTCATCGGCGCCAATGCCGAATTCGCGCGGCAGCTCATCAACCGCGGCTTCGGCGTCCTGCTCGCGAGCTACCGCGGTTACAGCGGCAACCCAGGTTCGCCCAGTGAGGCGGGTTTGTACGAGGACGGCCGTGCCGCAATGGACTTCCTGGAGAGCCGGGGCGCCCGCGTCGTACTGCAGGGCTTCTCGCTGGGCTCGGGCGTCGCCGTGCAGCTCGCGACCGAGCGAAAGGTTGCCGGCCTTATTCTCGAAGCGCCCTTCACATCGGCGGTCGATGTCGCGGCCGCTGCCTATCCGTTCGTGCCGGTACGATGGCTGATGCTCGATCGGTACCACAGCCTCGCGAAGATCGCCGGGATAGATGTGCCGATCCTCGTCACGCACGGCACGCGCGACGAGGTGATCCCCGCAGACCAGTTCGACCGCCTCTATGAAGCAATCAAGGCGCCGAAATCGCGCGCGGTGTTCCAGGGCGCCACGCATGTCGATCTCGCGCGGCACGGCAGCGGCCGCGCGGCGCTCAGCTTCGTCGAGCGGCTCGACGCCGCGCGCGCCCAATGATCGTTCGGACCGTCGCACCCGAAGAGCGCGAGCACGTACTCCGCGCGCTGATCGCCGCCGACCCTTGGCGCATGCAGGTGCTCCGCACGGTGCGGGCACTCGATCTGCCCGACTGGGCCATCGGCGCCGGCTTCGTGCGCAGCCGCGTGTGGGATTGGCTCGGCGGCGACACCCGCACGACGATACCGACCGATATCGACGTGCTGTATCACGACCCCACCGACCTCATTCCGGAGCGCGAGACCGTCCTTGAGCGACGGTTGAGCGACGCCCTGCCGGCGCCCTGGTCTGTGACTAACCAGGCGCGCATGCATATCGACAACGGTGACGCACCTTATGCTTCGACCATCGATGCCTTAAGGCACTGGCTCGAAACGCCGACCGCCGTTGCGGTACGGCTATGCGCCGACGATCGGATCGACGTACTGGCGCCCTGGGGACTCGCGGACCTTTTCATGATGACGGTCCGGCCGACGCCGAGCGGCCGGGCGAAACTGGATGTCTATCGCCGCCGGATTGCGCAGAAGAACTGGGCGTCTACTTGGCCAACGGTCCGCATAGCGGAATGACGCTTGGTAAGTGCCAAGGGACTACTCCTCTCAGCCAGTTCCCAAAGGTCACGCTTCGCGCTCTGATTGTCTTAGGCGCGGCCGGAGGAGGGAATCATGCGGAAGGAGCAGTTCACCCCGATCGAGTCATGGGCTATCCGTTCGAAGCTGCGCGCTTTCGGCTTTCTGCTCGGCTTGGCGCTGTTCATCTCGGCTAGCTTCACCGGCATTGCCGTCCTGCTCGCAACGATTGCGAACCACGGACTACTACCGCTCGCTATCGCGTCGACGCCATGAGGGCTCGGGCAGCCACCCTCCTGCGGCGTGTCGCGCCGATACAGATGCCATTTCAACGCGGTCGTGCTGGAACGGGTATGCACTCGCGCGAGTTGATCATCGATCACCGCGGGATGGCCGTGCGAAAGCCCAACATCAGCTCGGCAGGGCAGAACAGTGCAGATCTGGAAGCTCGGCCGGGACGCCCGCGCCGGGGCGACACGGATTCACGGCTCGCTTCGCTGTATCAGGACACGCTCGAAGCGCCGATCCCACAAGACATACTGCGCCTGCTCGAAAAGCTCGAAAGCGTGGCTCGGCAGCGCTAGCGTTTTAGGTCGCCGCGACCTTTCGCGGTCGCGCGCGGCAAATCCGGCCGGACCGCAACAACGCCTCCATCTGCGGCTCCAACTCCGCGGGACTTGCGCCTGTGTCGGTCCACACGTTGCGGAGCGCGTTCAGGGCCTTGCTGACGATTTCTACACGCGCCTTCTGGTCATAATGCTGACCGTGCTCGTTCAGCTCGCACAGCACGAGATAGGCGCATAGGACGTCTTCGCGCAGTGTGGCGACGTCGCGCTTTGCGTCGAACATCGACCGTCCCCCTGGTGGCATTGGCAGTCTCCTCCTGTGGCGACAGCCATCAAGTCTACCGGCACCTAGGCGTTACCGCCTATTCGGCTGAAGGGCTAAGCCGAAACAATCTCAGTCGGGCCAACGCCGATGCAGCCAGAGCCACTGGCCCGGCCTCTGCCGGATCCACGATTCGAGGTGCCGATTGGCGTGCGTCATCAGCTCAAGTACGTCGCGCTGCGCGTCTTCGCTGCGCGTAAGCGCCAAGGGCGGATGCACGGTCAGCCGGAAGCGGGCGCCGCCGAGGCGCTCTACCTGAGCCGGCAGCACCGTGCAGTCGAACTTGAAGGCAAGCCGCGCGAGCGCTGCTGCGGTCATCGCGTCGCGGCCGAAGAAGGGCACCGGGATGCCGTCGTTCATTTTCTGATCAATGAGGATGCCGAGCTGCCCGCCGTCGCGCAGGACGCGCATCGCTTGGCGGGCGCCTTCCGCGCCCTTTGGAATCAGGCCGGCGGCGATCTTGCCGCGGCCCTCGCGGTAGATCTCCTCGACCCACGGATTGTTCGCCGGCCGATAGATCAGGTGCAGCGGCACGCCGTAGGCCTTCGCGGCCACGGCGCTGATCTCCC
>DATAAP010000498.1:0-6110 GCA_036260035.1 Alphaproteobacteria bacterium
GTGGCGGCCCGCGACCGTTGCGATCGGCGCAGCCGTGCTCGCGTCGGCTCTGGATGGGAGGCTGCCCGCTACCGGCAGCGCGTCGCTCGAGTTTGTGCGCAAGGCGGGTCTCTACTCGCTGGGCTTTATGGCTCTCTGGCTTGTATTGCCTGGCGGCCTGCGAACATTGCGGGAGCAAGGCGGATTGCTGCGACAGGTGATCGCGGGAGACAAGCAGCTGGAGCGCAGCGTGGAAACCGAGCCTCCGCCGAGCCGATGAAGGCGAAAAGGCGTCGCAGGACGCGGTCTCCGCGAGTTGGTTCGAGCAGGGATTTCGGGCGCGTGCCCGGGAAAGGCTCAGCAGATGAGCGCCATTGTCGCTTCGGTCATCATGTGCACCGCGAACCGTCTGCAGCTCGCGACGAAGTGCCTCGATTCCGTCCTCGCGCAGCGCGACGTCGACATGGCTTCGATCGAAGTCATCGTTGTCGACAACAGTCCGACCGGCTATTTCCGGCCGACGGTCGATGCGCGACAGGGCGGGACGGCCGAGGTGATCTATCTCCATGAGCCCGTGCCCAGCATTGCCCGGGCGCGCAACGCGGGCTGCCGCCAAGCCCGCGGCCGGTTCGTTGTCTTCATCGATGACGACGAGCGCGCGGATGCCAATTGGCTCAGCCACCTGCTGCGGGCCGCCGAGCAGTACAATGCCGACGCGGTCTACGGGCCCGTGCAGCCGGAGTTCGAGGCCGGGGAGCCCCCGGTCTGGGACCGCAACGCGGTGTGCTTTCGCCGCGGTTTCGACCTTCCTGAGGGTGCGCTGCTGCCGATGGCCGCGACAAACAATTTGCTGTTGCGGCGCGGCAGCGGGTTCAATGGACCGGAACCTTTCGACCTGAGATACGGCCGCACAGGGGGGAGTGACACGGCGCTCACTTACCGGCTGGCGCGCAATGGCGGACGGATCGTGTGGTGCCCGCATGCGGTCGTGCACGAGTTCATTCCCGACAAAAGGGCGGACCTTCGGGACAATCTCTTCCGCGTCCTCGTGCGAACGCAGAGCTATGTCCGCATCCAGCTTGAGAACGAGACGCGCGCCCGCCGGATCATGAGGGGCGGCTGGCTGCTCGTGAAGGGCGGCGCGGGCGTCCTGTTCAACACCCCGAGGCTGCTGTTCAGCTTTGTCGCTCCGCACCGAAATGCATTTCGCCTGCGCGCCCCGTTCTACCAATCGGTCGGAATCCTCACATGGCCGATCCGGCTCCGACTGTATTGATGCTGGCGACCGGCGCGGGAATCATCGTCGCAGCTGCGCGCCTCTCGGTGCCTCCGGCGCGTGCGGCGGCCGGCGCTCGTCTCAGCTATCGCGCACGAACATCGAAGCTGCATTTGCTGCGCCCCAGTGATGGATCGGCCCGTTAACGGCGCCGCAACGTTCAGCGGTAGTAGATTCGTGAACGGCTGCTACTCCGAACTGCGCCTGGCTCAGCAACCCAAAGCTTTTTCGGAGTACTGCACACTCTTTCATAGGCTGCGCTGCCGTCAAAGGCGGTCGCAAGTTTGTCTCTGATCCGTCGTGCAAGTACCAGTCGAATCGATAGAAGACGCCGTCAGCTCTGATCGTGACCGCACCTTCTCCGTTTCGTTCGCGGGGCGGAAACTCTGGATCAAACGGCCACGCTGTAGCCCGGCCTAGTCCGGCATGCATTGCACAGCGCGGCGGCAGGCTTATTCGAGCTTGCGAAGAGCGTGCTGCACCCGATGTGGAATCAAGTTGGTCGCGATGGCAAGGCGATCTATGCGGTCGCATGCGCCTATGACTAGGTTCTCCGCGGGCAGGCTCCGTTGCGGATAGAATCCCCGCACACCTGACATCCCGCCGCTGATCCTAGCGGCCCGCACGACCTATCGACCCCAGCTCTGCTGGCCAGGTTTTCCGCAGGCTTCAGGCAGCAAGGTCGCTCTCGTCCTTGCGGCATCTCACCGCAAGGCTCGGCTCTATCGACGCTTCCGAAAAACGTTGGTTGGGGGACTTGGATTCGAACCAAGATAAACGGAGTCAGAGTCCGTTGTCCTACCGTTGAACGATCCCCCAGCCGGATCGTGGGACGGGACCCAGGGCCCGCCCGCGGCGGCGGCCTTCTAGCACAAAGCCAGGGCGCTTGTGTAGCATTGTGGGCGGGGCCGCCAGCCCGTCGCCACCGGCCTCTAACTTTGGTTAGGATCGTCCGGAACGCAAGGGCTCGGGCAGGCCGCCGTGGGAGCTTCGTAAACTTGGCTGATGTCGAATTTGGTACGCAAGGGACGGGGTTAGGGCGCCGGGCGGTCATCCCGGATACCGCACCCATCTTCGCAGCCCTCGACCTAGGCACCAATAACTGTCGTCTGCTGGTCGCCCGGGCGCTCGACGATTCGTTCCAGGTGATCGACGCCTTCTCCCGCATCGTCCGGCTGGGCGAGCGGCTGGCCGTGACCGGCACCCTGGGAGCGGAGGCGATGGCCCGCTCGCTAGAAGCGCTGCATATTTGTGCAGCCAAGCTGCGCCGCCGGGCGATTGCCGGCTTCCGCGGCGTCGCCACCGAGGCCTGCCGCCGCGCCGCCAACGGCGGCGCTTTTCTCGCCCGCGTCGCGCGGGAGACGGGGCTGCGGCTGGAGATCATTGCGCCGCAGGAGGAGGCGGGGCTGGCGCTCGCCGGCTGTGCGCCGCTGCTCGATCCCACCATTCCCCGCGCCATCCTGTTCGATATCGGCGGCGGCAGCACCGAGGTCATCTGGGCCGCGCGCGAGGGCGGCGCCTGGCGGCTCCTCGATTCGATTTCGCTCGGCTGCGGTGTGGTCTCGTTCGCAGAGCATTTCGGCGGCGACCGCATCGCGGCCGAGGACTACGAAGAAATGGTCCGCCGCATAGCGATCTTGCTGGCGCCGTTCGAGGCGCGCAACGCCATCGCCGCACAGGTGGCCGCGAAGGGTGTGCAGATGCTCGGCACGTCGGGCACGGTCACCACTATCGCCGGGGTGCGCATGGACCTGCCGCGCTATCAGCGCTCGCTGGTCGACGGCTCCTGGCTGCAACTCGACGAGGTGATCACGGCAAGCCGCCAGCTCGCGGCCCTCGACTGGGCCGGTCGCGCGGCGCATCCCTGCATCGGACCTAGCCGCGCCGACCTTGTCGTCGCCGGCTGCGCCATCCTCGAGGCGATCTGCCGTGCCTGGCCGATCGCGCGCCTGCGTGTCGCCGACCGCGGCTTGCGCGAAGGCATCATCCTCGGCCTCATGCGCGCCGGCCACGGCGCGGCCCTATGAGCGCGCCCAAGGGCGGCGGCCGGCGGCTTTCGCAGCGCGTCAAGACCGCCAAGGGCCGGCCGATCGGATCGAGCGAGTGGCTGCGCCGGCAGCTCAACGATCCTTACGTGCAGGAAGCGAAGCAGCGCGGCTACCGCTCGCGCGCCGCGTTCAAGCTCATCGAGATCGACGACAAGGTGCATCTGCTGCGGCCGGGCCAGCGCGTCGTCGATCTGGGGGCCGCGCCCGGCGGCTGGACGCAGGTCGCGGTCGAGCGCGTCAAGGCGCAGGGCGGGTCCGGTCGCGTCGTCGGCATCGACATCGCCGAGATGAGCACGATCCCTGGCGCCACAATCCTTCGTCTCGATTTCCTTGACGACCGCGCGCCCGCCGCAGTGCGCGCGGCGCTCGACGGTCCCGTCGACGTGGTGCTCAGTGACATGGCGCCGTCGACGAC
The DNA here is from genome assembly GCA_036260035.1 of Alphaproteobacteria bacterium. Lineage (GTDB taxonomy): Bacteria > Pseudomonadota > Alphaproteobacteria > CACIAM-22H2 > CACIAM-22H2 > DATAAP01. The sequence goes on from DATAAP010000498.1 coordinate 3,719, forward strand.
TGGCCATCCCGAGACCGACCATCTGCGCATCATGAACCTCGCCGAGACGGCGCTCGCTTTCGCGCGCGACGTGCTGCGGCCTGGCGGTGCGTTCGTCGCCAAGATCTTCCAGGGCGGCGGCGAAAACGCGATGGCCGAGGAGCTGCGCAGGGCCTTCGCCACTGTCCGTCGCATCAAACCGCCGGCGAGCCGCAGCGACTCCGCTGAGTTCTATTTCGTCGCGACGGGATTCAAGACCGCGTAAGTTCGACGGAATGACACGGGGACTGCGGAGATCTACTCGATCACCTCGTCCGCCCGGGCGAGTAGGGATTGCGGCAGCTCAATGCCGAGGCGGTGTGGAACACGCGCTGGACGCCTTGATTCGCGTAGCTATGGAGCAGCTGGGGAGGCCCATTATTGGTGCGTCGTCGCGCCGCAGCGCACGCCTCGGATCTCGAAGATCGACTCTTGGTCTTTGGGCGCGTAGTTGTTCAGATCCCGCATCGTCAGGACGCGCTTGTCGTAGCGGTCGCGGCGCGTGCCTGCGTCGTCGATCACATAGACACAGTTGTGCGGCAACAGCACCCCGCCTAGCGGATGAGTGCTGCCGACCACGCCCCAGATGCGATGGCGTCCGCGGGCGTCCGTCACGCTCTCCGTCGCGCGCCGCAGCGAACTCCAGTCATGGCCGTCCCGTTGGCAGACGCTTCGTGCCGCAATAGCCGGGACAGCGCGCATTCGCCGAAATGCGCGACATCGGCACCCTCTGCCGATGCCTGTTCAATCTGTTCGACCTCCGCCGCGCGTTCTCGGCTGGGTCGGGCGTGCTCCCGATGTGGCAGGTGGTGACAGCCAGGCGGGGCAAAGGCGTTTCAACTTGCACTTTGCATTCAATGACGCTTGAGCCATCGCGGCCAGGGAGACCCGCAGATCGTCCCAGGGTGGATCGGCGGGTGCGGCGACGGGATTGCGGACTTAAGAGGATCAGCAGGCATGCGAGAAAGAGCGGCGCGGCGGTGTGAAAAGATGCTGCGCGGAACAGCCGGCAGCAGTGTAGGGCATGCGCGGTTGTCCGCCATCGCCGGTCGGTCCGCAGCTCCAGAGCGGCCGCCGGCGGCGCGTCATCTGCGGCTCGCAACACCGTTTTCAAGGGTCTTAGGCCATGCGCAGCGCACAGGCCTGTCCTCCGGCGAATAGCTTGGATTCACGCGCTCGTTGTGTATGATGCGCGGCCACTTCCGATTCGGAGGCGGCCTTGAAGCTCCGCGAAGCCTTTACGTTCGATGATGTGCTGCTGCAGCCGGCGGCCTCTTCGGTCCTGCCCACCGACTGCGACACGCGGACGCGGCTGACCAGCCGGATCGAGCTCGGCATTCCGCTCCTCTCCGCCGCGATGGACACCGTGACCGAAAGCGCGCTCGCGATCGCCATGGCGCAGCACGGTGGCATTGGGGTCATCCACAAGAACCTCGAGCCCGCGCAGCAGGCCGAGGAAGTGCGACGGGTGAAGAAGTTCGAATCCGGCATGGTGATCAACCCCGTCACCATCGTGCCGGACGCAACCTTGGCCGACGCTCTCAAGCTGATGGCGGAGCACCGCATTTCCGGCATCCCGGTGGTCGAGCCCGGCTCGCGCAAGCTGGTCGGCATTCTCACTAACCGCGACGTGCGCTTTGCTTCCAACCCGAATCAGCCCGTGCGCGAGCTGATGACCAAGGAGCGCCTGGTCACCGTGCGCGAGGGCGTGTCGCGCGACGAGGCGAAGCGGCTGCTGCACCAGTTCCGCATCGAGAAGCTGTTGGTGGTCGACGAGGCCTACCGCTGCATCGGCCTCATCACGGTGAAAGACATCGAGAAAGCGCAGAAACATCCCTTTGCGAACAAGGACGAGAAGGGCCGGCTGCGCGTCGCCGCGGCGACCGGCGTGGGCGAGAAGGGAATCGCCCGCGCCGAGATGCTGTTCGATGCAGAGGTCGACGTCGTCGTGGTCGACACCGCGCATGGTCACTCCGAGGGCGTGATCAAGACCGTCGACCGCGTACGCCGCCTGAGCAACTACACCCAGATCATCGCCGGCAACGTGGCGACGGGGGACGGCGCCAAGGCGCTGATCGATGCGGGCGCAGACGCGATCAAGGTCGGCATCGGTCCGGGCTCGATCTGCACGACGCGCATCGTCGCCGGCGTCGGCGTGCCCCAGCTGACCGCGATCCTGGAGGCTGCCCGCGCGGCGAACGGCGTCCCGATCATCGCCGACGGCGGGATCCGGACCAGCGGCGACATCGCCAAGGCGCTCGCCGCGGGTGCGTCTGCGGTGATGGTGGGATCGCTGCCCGCCGGCACCGAAGAGGCCCCGGGCGAGATCTTCCTCTACCAGGGCCGCTCGTACAAATCGTACCGCGGCATGGGC
>DATAAP010000499.1:0-3414 GCA_036260035.1 Alphaproteobacteria bacterium
CCGGCTTCCGCCGGATTGCGACGGCGCGCCGCGCGCGACGGTGCCGATAATGGCTGGTCCGCCCACGGCATAGGAGCCGAAAAAGCCTTCGTAGATGTCGTCATAGGCGTACGGCCAGAACTCGTCATAGGCATAGGGCCAGAACGCGTAGTCGACGATGTCGTAGTAGGCGTAGGGCCAGAACAGCGGTCCGAGCCAGCCGATCACATGAACATGATGGCGATGGCGCAGGTGCCGGTGACGTGCGTGCCGGCGGTCGCGGTCGTGACGGTCGGCAAAGCGGCCCCGAAGGTCGCACGCGCCAAGGCGCGCCGCGCGGGGTCGCGGGCCGCATTCTCGGCAAATCCGCGATTGCGCAACGCCCACGGCCGATCGCTCTTGGCGCGCCTGACTAGCGCCCGCTCCGTCCGATCTGCCCTGCGAGTTCCAACCGTGCGATCCGGGCCTTTGCCGGCTCTTAGATTTTCTTTGGCTCTGCCCGCATCGAGTCGCTCGCGTGCACTGCGGATCGCCTGCCGTCGCTCAAGCGCGCGACGATGGATGTTGTCCCGCCGCGCACCGATGGCCTGCCGGCGTTCCAGCAGACGTTCGCGCACATCGTGTCGCCCTTTGCCCTGGGCCTCGCGGCGCTCCAGCGCGCGTTGCCGGCGAAGGTCTCGCGCGGATTTCGCAGCTGAAGGAGCGGCAGTGCCGGGTCGCGCAAGGGCCCGATCGATCCGGCGCTGGTCGCGCCGCGAGGCCGCGCCGCGCGGCACGATAGCGCGTCGCTCGCCAAAATGCCGGCCACGCTGGATCCGGTCGACATGCCGAGGGGCTCGGGGCACGGCAAAGCGTGGAGCGGCGTGGCGCGGCGCAACATGGCGAGGACCTGGCATCACATGCCGTGGGGCCGCTTGCCGTGGAGCGACATGACGCGGCATCGCGTGCCGCGGCGCAAAATGCCGCGGCATGGCAGCACGCGGCACAGCCTGGGGCATTGGTCGGGGCGCCATCTGCCGCATCGGCGGGGCGGAGCGCATCGCGGGCCCGCGGACTCCAGGCCCGCCGCCGCCACCACCACCGCCGCCGTGGCGCCTACCCTGCGCCTCTGCGACGGCGCTCAGCGCAAACGTGATTGCCAGCGAAATCGCCGCAATGCGGATGCCGACGTGAGCCATGAAGACCTCCACCGTCCTGCCGCCCCCATCAATTGAACGCGAAAGCTCGGCAAATTGTTCGATGCGGCCGAACCGTTCAAAAACCACATGGCGCGGTGTAGAGAGGTTCGCCAGACTTCTCGCTGACATCGCGACGCAATGGCGCAGCAGCGTGCGCGAGCGGTAACACATTAACGACAGTTCATGTTGGATTACGGAACGTGCAGGTCCTAGTCGTTGGTGCGGGCGTGATTGGGCTCGCGATCGCGCGCGCGCTCGCCCGCAGCGGGCACGAGGTCATCGTTGCCGAAGCTGAGTCGGCGATCGGCACCGGGACATCCTCGCGCCACTCGGAAGTCATCCATGCCGGCCTGTACTATCCGACCGGCTCGCTGCGGGCGCGTCACTGCGTGCGCAGCCGGCGCATGCTCTATCAGTACTGCGCCGAACGCGGCGTTCCGCATCGCAAGGCCGGCAAGCTCGTGGTCGCGACCAGCGATGCGGAGGTGAACAAGCTCAAAGAGATCTACAAGCAGGCGCAGATCAACGAGTGCGAAAATATCGAACTGATCGACGCGGCTGCGGCCAAGCGGATGGAGCCCGAGGTCCACTGCGTTGCAGCGATGAACTCGCCGGAAACCGGCATAATCGACAGTCACAGCTACATGCTCGCCTTGCGCGGCGAGGTCGAAGATCACGGCGGAATGGTTGCGCTCAACACGCGCATCGAGCGCTTGGTCAAAGTACCGGCCGGCTGGCAGGTGCACTTCGGCGCCGATGAGCCCATCGTGGTCGACGCGGTGGTGAACTCAGCGGGCCTTGGCGCGCAAAAGCTCGCCTGCGCCACGGAAGGTTATCCGCACGAGCGGGTGCCGAGGCTCGTGTTGGCGAAGGGCAGCTACTTCAGCTATTGCGGCCGTCCAGTGTTCAAGCGGCTCATCTATCCGGTGCCGATTCCCGGCGGCCTTGGCGTACATGTCACGCTCGACCTGGCCGGACGCATGCGCTTCGGTCCGGACGTGGAGTGGATCGACGAGGAGAACTACGATGTCGATCCCAGGCGCGGCGATTCCTTCTACGCCAGCGTTCGCAGGTATTGGCCGCGCTTGCCCGACAATTCGCTGGTGCCAGACTATGCCGGCATCCGCCCTAAAATTTCAGGGCAGGGCGAGCCGCAGATGGATTTCCTGATCGACGCGCCCAAGGATCACGGCGTGCCGCGTCTCGTCATGCTGTTCGGTATGGAATCGCCAGGGTTGACCTCGTCGCTGTCGATCGGCGAGGAGGTGGCGGGCTATCTGTCGAGCTGAACGTGTTGGTCGCGGACGGAGGTCGCACCCTGCCGGATCATATCCGTTGTGACCGGCGTGGCATTCGGCATAATCCGCGTCTGCGACAGGCGCTCGCGCAACTCTTTCGACAGGCCCGGATAAGAGCCGATGGGCGTGAATTCGGCTTGCCGCCGATTGCCGCCGTTGTAGGCCACAAAACCATCATCGGTGGCGACGATGTCGCCTGGGCGCAGGGTCGGGTCGCTGCCGACGCTGAGCGTCACGAGCCCGTAAGGGTCGCGGCCGTTGCAGGTGCAGTTCTCCACGATGCGCTCGCGATAAACGAAGGCGTTGCGCAGATTTGCGTAACGGGTGCCGTCGCTCGCCACGGCGTGATCGATGCCGCTGCCGGAGAACACCTTGGTCTCGCTTGCAGGGCAAAATGAGCTGCACAACTGCGCGGCCGTAGCTCCGGCCTGCCGCTGGATCGGGAAATAGCGCCCGTCACACAGCCGCACGCAATATCCTGACGCCGGTCCGGATGCCGCCGCGCCCCGATCCAGATCGGCTTCCCGACGGCGCGGGCTATAGCTCGGATAAGGGTCGGCATAGGCCCGGGCGGACGGTGGCGGTCCCGGACGGCGCGCACCGAACAGGAAGTCGAACAGGCCTTGGCCCAGGGCCGGCGCGGGAACGGCAGCCGTGCCGACGCTAGTCGCCAGAAGTAGTCCGATAATGTGCGGGGCGAAGGCCGAGCGGTGCCGATTAAGCAAGGAAGACCTCCATCACACACGCCACATTCGCTTAGGTGTGCCATTCTTGAACGCGCACAAGCGCAAAGAGTTGCGGCCCTTCCGCTCGGAATGGCCGCGCCTCTACGTTCGCCGCAACAAGCCCGCTTGGACCCCCAAATCGACCGGAGCACGCTAGCGCGGAATGGTAAACGGCGGCTAAGCGGCGCCCGCCTGTGGATTCCTAATTTTCCCACAACGTCAGGGGTGAGGTGC
>DATAAP010000500.1:0-9917 GCA_036260035.1 Alphaproteobacteria bacterium
TCTGAGCCTATAAAAGCAATCGCCGTGCCAGCGGAGGCCGATGCTGATCTCGCAGGTTTCACAAGGCTTTAGTGGGCCCCTCTGTTAACCACGCGGTCGTTAAGTAAAGCGTGCCGACGCTCGTCCGGCGATCTGCGCACCAATGTGCGATGCGCCCTGCAGCACCGACATTCCTGCATAGCCGATGTGAGCCGGATCACAGGCGGAGAGCGCGCGATCTGCCATACGCCACGGCAGCGCGGGAGCCGCTGCGTTTTGCCGCGCGCGACCGGCGATTTGCCGCCGGGATCAGGTGAAGGGGAACGAGATGAACATGCAACACGCCTTGAGACCGAGCGACAGCGCTCGTGCGCCGGGTCGGCCAGACGCCTTGGCGAGATACCGCTTGTCATTCGATGCCATTGCGGCCGCTCGATCAAGCTCAGCACAGCCGGGCACCGCCAGCTTGGCATCCGGTCCCGCCGGCTTCGCGCACTGGTTCTGGCGTGCCGTAACGGTGGCTGCTGCGACGTGGCGGCTCTTGCGCGAGCGCGCCCATAACCGGAAGAACTTGGCCGAGCTCGACCCGCGCATGCTGCGCGACATCGGTGTTTCGCCGTCGCAGCTCTGGCATGAGGCGAACAAGCCGTTCTGGCGCGAGTAGCGTTAGCGCTCCACGGCGCTGACTGCTGCTACGCCTGTTCGAGCGCCGACGCGGAATCTTCCCAGTCGTGTCTTGATTTGTCGCGCCGTTTCGGCTCTACACGTATGTGCGACAGATCGGGCGCGAAGGGGAGCAATCACGACGCAAACTGAGGTCCCGAACCAGGATCGCTCGCTGGATCCAGAGCTGGCACGCCTGCGGCAGGAGCTGGCCGAGGCGCAGCACCGGATTGCCGAATTGCAGCACGTCGTCAGGGACACCTCGCAGATCGGGCTCGGCGTCGTCTCGATCGTCGCCAGCCGGCACAACACTGCCGAGGCGAAGGCGATGGCCAAGGACATTCGCCTGCGCCTTGGCGCGATCGGCGTCGTCGTTTCGAGCGCGTTGGATGGTCGCGTCGAAATGGCGGCATGCATTGAGAAGCTTGCGCGCGAAACCGGATCGGTGTTCGGCCGCGCAAGCGTCGGTCTCCGGCTCGACCTGTCACCGGTCTACGTGCAGGAGCGCGCAGCGGTGTCGATTGCCCTTGTTGCAATCGAACTGCTGGCCAATGCGTATCACCACGCCTTCGTCGATCGGCCTTTCGGCTCCATCGAAATCGCGCTCGCGGCGGCCACCGACCGGTGGGCGAGACTATGCATCGCCGACAACGGGATCGGCATTGCGCCGGAGATCGCGGCGAACTGGCCGCGGCACTTGCCGCGCGGCAAGCATGGCGGCCTGTCGACGGCGCACCGGCTCGTCCACAGCCTGGGCGGCCAGCTCCATCTCACGTGCAGCGGCGGCACGCGCTTCGAGTTTTCCTTTCCACGCCTTCCCTAACGCGGCGCGGCGCCGACGAGGCGCAGCCGGTCCGGCACGACCTCGATCCGCGCCGGCAGGAAGGCGATCGTGTCGCCATCGCCCTGGACCGGTTCGCCAGCCGGACCCGTAATTTCGACGCGGCGCGCGGGCACGATGGTCACGTCCTTGAGCCGGTGGAGGCGGCCGGCCAGCAGCGCCAGCGCATAGCGCACCACATGCCAGCGGCCGGCCTGTCCGAAGAGGCAGGCTTGGAATTCGGGCGCGTCGAGCCGTGCGTCGGGCGCGCAGACGAATCGGCCGCCGTAGAAACGGCCATTCGCGACGATCACCGACGACGCACGATAGGGCGTGCCGTCCACCAAGACGTCGTACATGGCCGGCCTGTAGCGCGCGAGCTGGGCCAAGGTTTCGATCACATAGGCGAGCTTGCCGACACGGCGCTTGAGGCGCAGGCTCACGCTCTGAACGACATGGGCATCGAAGCCGATGCCGGCCATCATCGTGAAGGCGCGGCCATTGGCACGGCCGATCGCGACACTGCGCGGCACGCCCTCGACGATCGCCACCGCAAGCGGCTCCACCGCTTTTGGCAGGTCGAGTTCCGCCGCCAGCACATTAGCGGTGCCGAGCGGCACGAGGGCCACTGGCAAGCGGCGGTCACAAAGCCCGTTGATTGCCTCGTTGATCGTGCCGTCGCCGCCAGCAACGACTAGGCGTTCGCAGGCGTCGGCGGACGCTTCTCCCGCCAGCCGCTCGGCATCGCCGCGGCAGCCCGTCGCGCGGAGCGTCACCTGAACGCCGCGGCGCGCGAGCGCGTCGATCACCGCATCAAGCTTGCGCCGCCGCCGCCGTCCCGCGGCCGGATTGTAGATCACCATCACACGAGGCTGGACGGCGGCCGCCTTGGGCGGCGGGAGCGAAATTAGTGTCACAATGATGACAGTCCAAAGAATAGACGATTATCTTTTCTTTGTTTCACTATCGTGCTTTGTGCATAACACGAATTCTTTTATATAGGCCACGCTTTTATTGACCAGATTGACGGCGATGCGTCAACTCGTAAGGGAAGCGGACGGCGCGGATCGTGGCGGTACCGGGTGGGCCGGGTCTACGGCCCACTTTCGCGCGATCTGGATCTCCGACATCCATCTCGGCACGCGCGGCTGCAAGGCGGAGTTCCTGCTCGATTTCCTGCGGCATACCGAATCGGACCACCTCTATCTCGTCGGCGACATCGTGGATGGCTGGCGGCTGCGGCGCTCTTGGTACTGGAACCAGAGCCACAACGACGTCGTCCAGAAGCTGCTGCGCAAGGCACGCAAGGGCACGCGCGTCGTCTACGTTCCCGGCAATCACGACGAGATGCTGCGCGACTATCTCGACATGCATTTCGGGGGCGTCCATGTCGTCGGCGAGGCGATGCATGAGACAATGCAGGGCAAGAAGCTGCTGATCATCCACGGCGACGCCTTCGACGCCGTGGTCCACTATGCGCGCTGGCTCGCCTTCCTCGGCGACCGCGCCCATGCGATCGCCTTGGTCGCTAACCACTGGCTCAACAAGGCGCGCCTGGCGCTGGGCTTCCCGTACTGGTCGCTCTCGGCCTTTCTCAAGCACAAGGTCAAGAACGCGGTGAACTATATAGGCGAGTTCGAGCAGGCGATCGCCGCGGAGGCGCGCCGGCGCGGCGCCGACGGCGTCGTGTGCGGCCATATACACAAGGCGGAGATCAGGGATATCGGCGGGGTGCTCTACTGCAACGACGGTGACTGGGTCGAGAGCTGCACGGCGCTGGTCGAGCATCACGACGGGACGCTGGAGATCATCTACTGGGCCGACCGCCGGCATCTTCATGCCCGCGCTGGCCAGGCCGCTTTCGCATGAGCGCCGACACGGGCGCGCTGGAGCGCCTCGAGCAGACGCCTGCCACGGACAGCAGGCCGCTCCGCATCGCGATCGTCACCGATGCCTGGTGGCCACAGGTGAACGGCGTCGTCCGCACCCTGACCGAAACGCGGCGCGAGCTGACGGCACTCGGCCATGACGTGCTGATGATCACGCCCGAGCGCTTTCGCACGTTGCCTTGTCCGACCTATCCGGAGATCCGCCTGTCTCTTGCGGCTGGCGGCGCGATCGCGCGGCTTCTCGACGAGTTCCGGCCCGAGGCGGTGCATATCGCGACGGAAGGCCCGCTCGGCTGGACCGCGCGGCGCCATTGCCTGCGGCGGCTCGTACCCTTCACGACGGCCTATCACACGCGCTTTCCGGAATACGTGCAGGCGCGGTTCGGCGTGCCGCTCGCCTGGTCCTATGCCGTGCTGCGGCGCTTCCATGCGCCAGCCGCACGCGTGATGGTGCCGACGCCGACGGTCCGCCACGATCTCGAGTCCTGGGGCTTCGAGAATGTCGTCCTTTGGTCTCGCGGAGTCGACGTCGGCACGTTCAATCCGAAGCCCGCAGGCGAAAACCCGCGCGACTTCCTAAAGGAGCGGCGGCCGATCTTCCTCTATGTCGGCCGCGTCGCAGTCGAGAAGAACGTCGAAGCATTCCTCGAACTCGACCTGCCCGGGACTAAATGGGTAGTGGGCGAGGGGCCGGCGCTGCCGGCGCTGAAGCGCAAGTATGGCAACGACGTCTACTGGGCCGGCGTGCTGTCGCAGCGCGACCTCGCCCGCTTCTACGCTGCGGCCGACGTCTTCGTCTTCCCGTCGCGCACCGACACGTTCGGGCTCGTCCTGCTCGAGGCGATGGCATGCGGCCTGCCGGTCGCCGCCTATCCAGTCACCGGGCCGCTCGATGTCATCGGTGATTCAGGGGCTGGGGCGCTCGATGATGATCTGCGCGCCGCCTGCCTGCGCGCGCTCGATATTCCGCGCTCGAGGGCGCGCGCGCATGCGGTGAAGTTCTCATGGGCCGCCTGCGCGCGTCAGTTCGCCGAGCATTTACGGCCGGTTGCCTGACGCCGTTCGAGTCGGCGCCGTGACGGCCGCCCGAGGCTGGCATCCTTGCGGCAAAGATTGGCAAATCTCCACGATTTCAAAGGTTTGCGTTGTAATAAATGTGACATCGCGCCGTATTATTGCTGTCGCATAACGCCGGTACGGTCGCGCGCGTTGACGGCATGGGGTCGTCACGGGGTGAGCATTCACCTTGGCTTTTCCGATTACGGAGTTCTCATGAACGCATTCACCCGATGGATGGGCCGCACCGCCATCGCCGCCGGTGCCGTCCTGGTCGCCGCAGGCGCCTACGCCGCCGACATCTCGGGCGCTGGTGCCACGTTCCCATATCCGCTCTATGCCAAGTGGGCCGAAGCCTATAAGGCGAAGACCGGGATCGGGATGAACTATCAATCGATCGGCTCCGGCGGCGGCATCAAGCAGATCAAGAGCAAGACCGTCGATTTCGGCGCGTCCGACATGCCGCTGAGGCCCGAAGACCTCAAGGAAGCCGGCCTCATCCAGTTCCCGACCGTGATGGGCGGCGTGGTTCCGGTCGTCAACATCAAGGGAGTCCAGCCGGGTCAGCTAAAGCTGAGCGGCGACGTCCTCGCCGACATCTATCTCGGCAAGGTGACCAAGTGGAATGACCCGGCGATCGTTAAGCTGAATGCCGGCGTCACCCTGCCGAACCAAGCGATCGCGGTGGTCCACCGCTCCGACGGATCCGGCACGACCTTCATTTTTGCGGACTACCTCGCCAAGGTGAACGCGGACTGGAAGGGCAAGGTCGGCGTCAACACCTCGCTGCAGTGGCCGACGGGCCTCGGAGGGAAGGGCAACGAGGGTGTGGCCGCCATCGTCAGCCGCACGGACGGTGCCGTCGGCTACGTCGAGTACGCCTACGCTAAACAAAACAAGCTGGCCTATGCGCTGATGCAGAACCAGGCCGGCCAATTCGTCGCGCCCAACAGCGATTCGTTCCAGTCGGCCGCCGCGAGCGCGGATTGGTCGAAGTCACCGGCTTACGACATCCTCCTCACTAACCAGCCCGGCGAGAAGAGCTGGCCGATCACCGGCGCCACTTTCATCCTCATGTACGAGAAGGCCGAGAAGCCGGAGACCGCGAAGCAGGTGCTCGATTTCTTCGCCTGGGCCTACCACAACGGCGACCAGATGGCGGAAGCGCTCGACTACGTGCCCATGCCGGACAAGGTGGTCGGCCTGATCGAGAACACCTGGAAGCAGGTCAAGGCGCCGAACGGCCAGCCGGTTTGGTCTGGAAAGACGATGTAAGCGTCGCGGTTCGTCCGCAAATCGTCCAAGGGAGACCAACGATCCCGCGCGGAAGGGCTTCGGCCCTTCCGCGTAACGAGCAGGGAACATGGCGGTGACGACAGACTCACTGGCGGTCCGCGCAGGCCAGGACAGCTGGGCACGGCGGCAGCGCACGCTCGACGTCGCTTTCAAGGCGACTACCGGCTTCTTCGCCTTCGCCGTCCTGCTGCTGCTCGGCGCAATCATCCTGGCGCTCTGCATCGGCGCTATGCCCGCGCTTAGGAAGTTCGGCTTCTCCTTCCTGACCAGCGCGCACTGGAACCCGGTGACCGAGGATTTCGGTGCGCTGGTGCCGATCTACGGTACGGTAGTCACCTCGATCATCGCCATGCTCGTCGGCGTGCCGATCAGCTTCGGCATCGCGGTCTTCCTCACGGAGCTGTGCCCGACCTGGCTTAAGCGCCCGATCGGCACGTGCATCGAGCTGCTCGCCGGCGTACCCAGCATCATCTATGGGATCTGGGGCCTGTTCGTCTTTGCGCCGTTCCTGCAGTCCACCCTGCAGCCGATCCTCATCAATACGTTTGGCGAACTGCCCGTGATCGGCGCACTGTTCGGCGGGCCGCCGCTCGGCATCGGTGTCCTCACCGCCGGCCTCATCCTCGCGATCATGGTGCTGCCGTTCATCACCTCGATCATGCGCGATGTGTTCGAGACAGTTCCGCCCGTGCTGCGCGAATCCTCCTATGCGCTGGGCGCGACCACCTGGGAAGTGGTGTGGAATATCGTCCTGCCTTACACGCGCATCGGCGTCGTGGGTGGCATCATGCTCGGCCTCGGCCGCGCACTGGGCGAGACGATGGCGGTCACCTTCGTGATCGGCAATGCCCACCGCATCAGCGCTTCGCTGCTGGCACCCGGCACGACGATCTCCGCCGCACTGGCCAATGAGTTCACCGAAGCTGTCGGCGATCTCTACGTATCGTCGCTGGTGGCACTCGGATTGCTGCTGTTCGTGATCACCTTCATCGTGCTGGCGCTCGCCAAGCTGATGCTGATGCGGCTGCAGAAGCAAGCAGCGAGTTGAACCATGAGCGCTCTCTACGCCCGCCGCCGGATCTCCAACAACATCGCGATGGGCATCGCGGTCGGCGCCACCGCTCTCGGCCTATTCTGGCTGGCAGCGATCCTGTGGACCCTGCTCAGCCACGGTGTAGCTGCACTCGGCGCGGACATCTTCACCAAGATGACGCCGCCCCCGGGCAGCGACGGCGGGTTGCTGAATGCCATCTACGGCAGCTTCGTCATGACACTAATCGCCACCTTGATCGGCGCACCTTTCGGCATTCTCGCCGGCACCTATCTCGCTGAGTACGGGCGCGCCAGCCGCGTGTCCGAAGTGATCCGCTTCATAAACGACATCCTGCTCAGCGCGCCGTCGATCATCATTGGTCTGTTCGCCTACGAGATCATGGTCGTTCCGATGCGCCACTTTTCGGCCTGGGCGGGTGCGGTGGCGCTCGCGATCATCGCCGTGCCGATCGTGCTGCGGACCACCGAGAACATGCTGAACTTAGTCCCGGCGAGCCTGCGCGAGGCCGCCGCCGCCCTCGGCACACCGCAGTGGAAGGTCATCACCATGGTGTCCTACCGCGCGGCGGTACAGGGGCTCTTGACTGGCGTCCTGCTGGCGATCGCGCGCATCAGCGGCGAGACGGCGCCGCTGCTGTTCACGGCGCTGAACAACCAGTTCTGGAGCACAGACCTGAACGCGCCCATGGCGAATCTTCCGGTCGTGATCTTCCAGTTCGCGCTCAGCCCCTATGAGGACTGGCAGCGCCTTGCCCTTGGCGGCGCGCTGATCATCACAGTCGTCGTGCTCTCCCTCAACGTCGCGGCCCGCGCGATCGCTTCCTGGAGCGGTGGAAAACAATGAGCCTCGAATCGAATCTCGCTGAAACGCGCGTCCGGCCGGCGATGCGCCATCCGGGCATGAAGCCGGCGAGCGTCGCCGAGGTGCCGGCGACCCGGAATGCTTTGGTGCCAAAGGTGGAGATCAAGGACCTGCGCTTCTATTACAAGGATTACGAGGCGCTGAAGGGCATCAACCTGACGCTCTATGACAAGCGGGTTACCGCCTTCATCGGTCCGTCCGGCTGCGGCAAGTCGACCCTGCTACGCATCCTCAACCGGATCTACGAGCTCTATCCGGGGCAGCGCGCGACCGGGCAGGTGATCGTCGACGGACGCAACATCCTAGCGCCCGGCCAGGACATCAACCTGCTGCGCGCGCGGATTGGCATGGTCTTCCAAAAGCCAACGCCGTTCCCGATGTCCATCTTCGAGAACATCGCCTTCGGCATCCGGCTTTACGAGAAGCTCTCGCCCGGCGAAATCGAGACCCGCGTCGAATCGGCGCTGCGCAAGGCGGCACTCTGGGACGAGGTCAAGGACAAGCTGAAGCAGAGCGGCCAGAGCCTGTCGGGCGGCCAGCAGCAGCGCCTTTGCATCGCGCGCGCGATCGCGCTCAAGCCGGAAATCCTGCTGCTCGACGAGCCGGCGTCGGCGCTCGACCCGATCTCGACTGCGAAGATCGAGGAGCTCGTCAGCGAGCTGCGCGACGAATACTGCATCGTCATCGTTACGCACAATATGCAGCAGGCGGCGCGGACCGCCGACTTCACTGCCTTCATGTATCTCGGCGAGCTGGTGGAGTTCGACGAGACGACGGTCATCTTCACCCATCCCAACAAGAAGCAGACCGAGGACTACGTCACCGGGCGCTTCGGCTGAGAGCCGCGAGGTCACGCACAATGGGACATGAACACATCGTCAAGGCGTTCGACGAGCAGCTCGAGCGGCTGACGAACATGATCGCCCGGATGGGCGGCATCGCCGAGGGCCAGATAGCGGGGGCCATCCAGGCGGTCATAAAGCGCGACGCCGATCTGGCGGCGAGCGTCGTCGAGGCTGATCACAAGGTCGACGTCCTGGAGCGGGAAATCGACGAGCAGGCGGTCTCGCTACTCGCGCTGCGGCAGCCGATGGCAGGCGATCTGCGCACCGTGGTCAGCGCTCTGCGCATCGCCAGCGACGTCGAGCGCATCGCCGACTACGCGGCCAACGTCGCCAAGCGCGCGATAGCGCTGGCGCAGATGGCGCCGGTCAGGCCGGTCTTCCAGATCCCGCGCATGGGCATGGTGGCACGCGACATGGTGCGCGACGTACTGGACGCCTATGCGACCCACAATGTCGACAAGGCGGTGGCGGTGTGGAACCGCGACGAGGAGCTCGACGAGATCTATTCGAGCCTGTTCCGCGAGCTGCTCACCTACATGATGGAAGACCCGCGGAACATCACGGCCTGCACGCATCTGCTGTTCATCGCGAAGAACATCGAGCGGATCGGCGACCACGTCACGAACATCGCGGAGACGATCCACTACTTGGTCGTCGGAAAGCCGCTGCTCGGCGAACGCCCCAAGGGCGATTTCACCAGCTTTATGACGCGGGCACAGGCGTGACGCAGGACGCAAGAAACCCCTAGGGCGAGGTGAGTGAATGACGGCACACATCCTGATCGTCGAGGATGAGGCAGCTCTGGTCGAGCTGCTGCGTTATAATCTCGAGAAGGAGGGTTACCGCGTCACGGCCGCGGTCGACGGCGAGGAAGGTCTCTCGGCGATCGAGGACTCGAAGCCCGACCTGGTAATCCTCGACTGGATGCTGCCGCTCGTGTCGGGCCTTGAGGTCTGCCGGCAGATCCGGCGCAAGGCGGCGACGCGCACGCTTCCTGTCATCATGCTGACCGCGCGCAGCGAGGAAGGCGACCGCGTACGGGGACTTGAGATCGGCGCCGACGATTACATCACCAAGCCGTTCAGCCCGAGCGAGCTGATGGCGCGCGTCCGTGCAGTGCTGCGTCGAGCCCAGCCCTCGGCCGCGAACGACGTCCTCTCCTATGGCGGTCTGATCATGGACCTGGCGGCGCATCGCGTGCTGCGCAACGGCCGGCACATCCATCTCGGACCGACCGAGTTCCGCCTGCTGCGCTTCCTGATGGAGCGGCCGGGCCGCGTCTACAGCCGGGAGCAGCTCCTCGATGCCGTGTGGGGGCAGGATATCTATGTCGAGCCGCGCACCGTTGACGTGCACATCCGCCGGCTGCGTAAGGCGATCAACGGCCCCGCCGACCCCGACCTGATCCGCACGGTGCGCTCCGCCGGCTACGCGCTCGACGAGATGAGCCACGC
>DATAAP010000501.1:0-19075 GCA_036260035.1 Alphaproteobacteria bacterium
GCCGCCACTGAGGACCTCGTCCTCACCAACCACCTTTTCGACCTCGGCGTCCGCACGCCGCGCGTGCGCGACCTGCTCGAGGTGGCGGTGCCGGCCATGCAGGCGATGACGCGCGAGATCGCGCAGTCGGCGCATCTGGTCGTGCTGAGCCGCGGCGAGACGGTGGTGGTTGCGTCCATCGCGGGCGGATCGGACATGAGCTTCACGCTGCGGCTGGGCTACAGGCGCCCGCTGGTCGACGCGAGTTCCGGCCGCGTCATCCTGGCCTTTCAGCCGCCGGTGACGGCGGAACGCTGGATCGAGCAGAGCCGGCGCCTGGTCGGTAAGGACTTTGACTACGCGGAGCTCCGCGCCGCACTGAAGCGCATCCGGCGCGAGGGGCACGAGATCCATCCCAGCCGCGACGTCGTCGGGATCACGGACGTCGCCTGCCCTGTCCTGGACGGCAATGGCGAGGCGGTTGCCGCCCTCGTGACACCGGTCGTCAACCGCGTGTCGCAGAACAGTTCCCTCGATCTGGTGCTGCAGATCGTCCGCCGGACTGCTGCGGCCATCTCGACGGAGCTGGGCGCGGCGCGAACACTGCGAACTGCCTAAGGTAATTTTATGAGTCGCAGATGTGACCGGCTATCCGGTCTGTGCTAGACATCCGGGCCAGATCGCCCGGAGGACCTATGCCTGACGACAGCCGCGCCAAGCCGAGACGCTACGGACTCGAGACCCTCGCCGTGCATGCCGGGGCTTCGCCCGACCCGACGACGGGTGCGCGCAATACGCCCATCTACCAGACCACGTCCTACGTGTTCGACGACGTCGACCACGCCGCGTCGCTCTTCAACCTCCAGACATTCGGCTACATCTACACGCGCATCGGCAATCCCACCGTCGCCGTACTGGAAGAGCGCGTCGCCGCCCTCGAAGGCGGCCGCGGCGCCGTCGCCACCGCGTCTGGCCATGCGGCACAGCTCCTCGCCTTCTTCACCTTGATGGAACCCGGTGACGAATTCATTGCGAGTCGCAATCTCTATGGCGGCTCGGTCACGCAGTTCACCCACAGCTTCAAGAAATTCGGCTGGAAGTGCCATTTCGTCGATCCGACGGACCCGGAGAACTTCCGCAAGGCGCTGACGCCCAAGTGCAAGGCGATCTTCCTGGAAGTGCTCGCCAACCCTGGCGGCATTATCGTCGACATCGAGCCGGTCGCGGCGATCGCGCGCAAGGCCGGCATCCCGCTGATGGTCGACAACACCATGGCGTCGCCCCATCTGTGCAAGCCGTTCGACTGGGGTGCCGACATTGTTATCCACTCGACCACCAAGTTCCTGTCGGGCCACGGCACGTCGATGGGCGGCATCGTCGTCGAATCCGGCAAGTTCGACTGGAATGCCAGCGATAAGTTCAAGTCCATGAACGGCCCCGATCCGGCTTATCACGGGCTCAATTTCGCGGAGACGTTCGGCGACTTCGCCTACACGATGAAGACGCGGGCCGTCGGCTTGCGCGATCTCGGGCCAACCATGGCCCCGATGAACGCGTTCCTGACGCTCACGGGCATCGAGACCCTGCATCTGCGCATGGAGCGCCACATCGCCAATGCGCAAAAGGTGGCGGAGTTCCTGGCCGATCACCCGGCGGTCGCGTGGGTCTCCTACGCCGGCCTCAAGTCGAACCCGTATTACAAGCTCGCCAAGAAATATCTGCCGAAGGGGCCAGGCTCGGTCTTCACATTCGGTGTGAAGGGCGGCTACGAGGCCGGCGTCAAAGTGGTTGAAGGTGTCGAGCTGTTCTCGCATCTCGCCAATATCGGCGACACGCGCTCGTTGATCATCCATCCCGCCTCGACGACGCACCGGCAGCTCACGGAGGAGCAGCAGATCAAGGCCGGCGCCGGTCCCGACGTGGTGCGACTGTCGATCGGCATCGAGAACGTCGAAGACCTGATCGCCGACCTCGACCAGGCGCTGCGCGCCGCAGCACCGAGCGCCGCAGCGAAGAGCAACGCGAAGAAAAAGGCGCGGGTCTAAGACTACATGTAAGTGGCGATCTCGATCAGGTTGCCGTCGGGATCGCGGATATAGACTGAGCGGATCGGGCCGGTGGCACCTATGCGCTCGACCGGCCCTTCTTCGATGGCGATACCGCAGTCGCTCAGATGCGCGATCACCGCATCGAGCGGCACTGCAGCGACGAAGCAGAGATCGGCGGAGCCCGGCAGCGGATGCGCAGCCTTCGGCTCGAACTCCTTGCCGCGCTGGTGCAGGTTGATCTTGTTCCGGCCGAAATGCAGCGCCTTGCGCCCCTGCGACCCGAAGGTGCGGACCTCCATGCCCAGCACGCGCGCATAGAAAGCGCAGGTCGCCTCGATGTCGGCGACAGTCAGGACGAAATGATCGAGGCGGTCGATCGTGACTGGCGGCACAGGCCCTACTCGGCGGCCTCAGGCACCGCGGCGGGTGCCACGCGGGCGCGGTCGTTAGGCAGCAGCAGCGCCGCGACGAAGATGATCGCGGCCAGCGCACCCAGCAGAATGAACAGCCAGAAGAACCCACCGGTCTTGTCGTAGATGTAGCCGATCAGCGGGATCGCGGCAGCGCTGACGCCCAGAGCCAGCACGAACTTGGCCCCATACGCCGTCGCCCTCCAATCGCCGGGCGTGTAGCGCGCCAGAAGGCCGTTCTCCGAGGGCAGCGCCGCGACGTTGATGAAGACCATGGCGATCGACATGCCGATCAGCGGCCAGCCCGTCAGTGCTGCCGCAAAGAACAGCACCGGCGCTTGCAGCAGGAACATCACGATGTAGACGCTGCGCATCGCAAAGCGGTCGGCCAGCCTGCCTCCGACGAGCTGCGCCATGGCTGCGAACAGGTAGACGATCATCACCAGCGTGCCGGCGCCGGTCGTGCCGCCGGCCACTTCGGGCAGGCGCTCAGCGAAGAGCTTGGGCAGCATCACCGAGAAGGCCTGCCCGATCAGCCCGACGCAGGTCATCGTCAGCGACAGCACGAAGAAGGCACGGACCACATCGCCTTTACTTGGCTCCGGCAGCGGTTTCAGGTCCTTCTTAGCCTCCTCGATATAACCGAGTTGCCAGGCGGTCAGCAGCGCCAGCCCGACCAGCACGCAGCTTCCACCGGGGATGATGAATGCGGCGCGCCACGAGATCTGGTCCGTGAGCACGCCGGCGATCAGGGGGGCTACTGCGAGGCCGACCGCGCCATACATTCCGTTGGCACCCAACGCACGTCCGCGATTGACTGCGGTGCGGATGAGCCACGCCATGCCGACTGGATGATAGATCGATGCGAACAGGCCGATCAGCGTGAGGCCGATGCCGAGCTCCAAGGGCGTCCGCGAGAGCCCCGCGAGAACGGCCGATCCGCCTGTGCCTATGAAGAACGCAACCATCATGCCGACCGCCGACCAGCGGTCGCCCAGCCAGCCCGCCGGCAGGGCTGCGACGCCGAACAAGATTTGGCCGAGCAGCATGAGAGAGATCAGTTCGCCGTAGCTCATCCCCCAGGCGGGTTCGAGCGCCAGCACGACCGTCGGGTAGAGGATCGTCAGGATGTGCGAATAGGCGTGGCCTATATTCGAGAAACCTTGCGCGAGGCTGGCGGACGGCTTTGCCATAAGCGCATTCTCTCAGAGATGGCCGCACCCGGCGAACCGGATTGATGCGGTGCCTGCATGCAGCAGATGCATTACTGGGGATGTCAGGAGCGCGCCGATACCGACTCCCGGGTCTCGTGGCCGAGCCACTCCAGATAGGCCGGGTTGCCGGCCAGGATCGGCAGGGCGACCACGCACGGGCAGGTATAGCTGTGCAGCGTCTTCACCTTGGCGATCACAGCGTCGACCAGCTCGGCCCGCGTCTTGACGATCAGCAGGACTTCCTTGTCCTCCACCACGGCACCTTGCCAATGGTAGATCGATTCCAGGCCGGTCACGATGTTGGCGCAGGCCGCAAGGCGCTCTTCGACAAGGGCCCGCCCGATCCGCCGCGCCTCTTCGACCCTTGCGGTCGTGATGTAGAGAAGACGAAACTCCATGGTGCCAAACTAGCTGGCGGGTCCGGCGAAGCCAAGCTTGGCGGTCATTGCAAACTCCCGTACAGTCCGGACGATTCGAGGGGCGCGTCGATCATGTCCGATCCGGCCAGTCCAGTCGTCCGGTTCCCGCAGCGCCTGCCGGAACCGCTCGTGCCCAGGAAGCGCGAACGGCCCAGAGGCCTGCCGCCGGCGCCGGGCCAGCCGACGGAAGCGCAGCGCGCTTGGCTCGCTGGCGGCCTGCAGCAGCCGGGCGGCAAGCTGCCTCTGTTCGATGCCGACGGCCGGCGGATCGACCCACGCACGATCCGGGCCTGCATCGAACAAGGCTGGGCTGAGCAGTGGTTCGCCAACCCCCTGAAGCCGGATTGGCTGGTCTGCCGACTGACCGACGCGGGGCGCGCGATCATCTCAGGATCATAGGCTCTTGGCTTCTAATGCTCCACCGACCAGCCTGGCCCGGCTGGTCGCAACCTGCTTCCTGCCCTTCGCGGCGGGCTATTTCCTCAGCTATTTCTACCGCACAGTCAACGCTGTCATCGGCCCGGTATTGGTGACCGAACTCCAGCTTGACGCCGCCGCCCTGGGCCTGCTCACCAGCGCGTATTTCATCGCGTTCGCGGCGTTTCAGTTGCCGCTGGGCGTCCTGCTCGACCGCTACGGGCCCAGGCGGGTCGAATCGATCTTGCTGCTGATCGCCGCGGCAGGCGCGATCGTTTTCGGTTTGGCGCAAGACGTGGGCCAGCTCGCGATCGGCCGCGCCCTGATCGGCTTCGGCGTGTCGTCCTGCCTGATGGCTAGCTTCAAGGCGAACACGCTGTTCTGGCCCGCGGAGCGGCTTGCCGTCGCGAATGGATTCATCCTGGCCTTCGGCGGGCTCGGCGCGACCGTCGCCACCCTGCCGGTCGAATGGGTTCTCAAGGTTTCGGACTGGCGAACCCTGTTCTTCTGCCTGGCAGGCGTGACCGTCCTCTCTGCCGCGTATATCCGGTTCGCCGTGCCGGAGCGCGGCCTCGGCACTGCTGGCCATCTCGGCGAGCAGGTGCGCAGCGTCGTCGCCATCCTCGGTTCCGCGAAATTCTGGCGCGTGGCGCCGATCACTGTCACCGCGCAGGCGAGCTTCCTCGCCTACCAGGGCCTCTGGGCCGGGCCGTGGCTGCGCGACGTGGCCGGCCTTAGTCCGGATGCGGCCGCGACGGTGATGTTCTTCGTCGCCAGCGCCATCATCGTCGGCTACGGGCTCGGCGGCGTCGCCGCTGATAGGCTGATGCGCGCGGGCGTGCGGGACGGCACGCTGCTGGTCTGGGGCGTGGCGCTTTACCTGCTGGTGCAAGTGCCTCTTCTGCTGAACGTGACTACCGGCAGCAGCGTGCTGTGGGTAGCATTCACCCTCCTGGGCACGAACTCGATCCTGGGCTTCTCGTACCTGACGCGCCAGTTCGCTAAGGATCAAGCCGGGCGCGTGAACAGCGCGATGAACCTATTGGTCTTCGTCGCCGCCTTTGCGATTCAGGCAGGCGTGGGCGCAGTCATCAGTTGGTTCACGCCGCCGGGAGCACCGTTCGCACCGCGCGGCTACCAAGTCGCGCTGACACTCTTTTTCGTACTGCAGGTGGCTGGCTGGCTGTGGTTCGTCGTGACGCGCCGCGCGGACGACGACGTCTAGTCGGCTGCGGCGCTGCCCTCATCGAGCACGCGATCACGCGGGAAGCGCATCAATGCCGTGGTGCCGACGCCGAGCTGGCTGCGCAGCTCGAACACGCCCCGGTGCAGCTCGATGAACGACTTGACCAGCGGCAGCCCCAGGCCGGTGCCCTCGTATTTCCGGCTCAGCGCCGAATCGGCCTGGCGGAACGGCTCCATGACGCGCGGCAGGTCGTCTTCGGAAATGCCGATCCCGCTGTCCACGACGCTCAGCGCCATGACGCCGGTCGGCTCGCGCCATGCCTGCACACGCACCGAGCCGCCCTTCTCCGTGAACTTGATCGAGTTGGATAAGAGATTGATGAGGATCTGCTTCAGCAGCCGCTCGTCGGCGAACAGCGGCGGAAGATCAGGCGCAACTTCGTTGGCCACAGTCACGCCCGCCTCGCCGGCGCGCTCGGCGACCAGGCGCAGCGAGGTGTCGACCAGCGCGTGCACGTTGATGGCGCGCTCGTCGAGCTCGATCTTGCCGGCCTCCACTTTCGAGAGGTCGAGAATGTCATTGATGATCTGCAGTAGGTGCGCGGCGCTCTGATAAATGTCACGGGCGTATTCGACATAGGTCGGATTGCCGACCGGCCCCAGCATCTCGCCTTTCAGCAGCTCCGAGAAGCCCATGATGGCGTTGAGCGGGGTCCGCAGCTCATGGCTCATATTGGCCAGGAATTCCGTCTTGGTGCGGTTCGCGATCTCGGCCTTCGTCTTGGCATCCAGCAGCAGCAGGCGGCCGCGGGCGCGCTCGATCGAGTAGCGGATGGCGCGGACCATGAGCTGACCGTCGCCCGTGCCCTTGATCAGGTAGTCTTCGGCACCTGCCTGCAGCACGTCGATGGCAACTCCATCGTCGCTGCGCCCGGTGAGCACGACGATCGGCACGGTCGGCGCCACACGCTGCAAGGCGGCGATGCCGTCGACACTATGCGAATCCGGCAGCGACAGGTCGAGAAGCACGACATCGACCTTGCCGCGCCCCAGCGCGGCGACGGCGTCGGCGAGGCTGCCGACATGCTCCAGCTCGAAGTCGAAGGAGTCGACCTCGGCCAGGAGCTCGCGCGTCAGCCTGGCGTCGCCGGGATTGTCCTCGACGAGCAGGATCGTGACTTTGGCGTCGTGCAGCATGGAAGGGTCCGGCCGGATCCGATTCGCTACACGTGAGCGTCGAACGACGGCAGGCGCACGATCGTCAGCCAGAAATCCTCGATGCTGCGGACGATCGTAATGAACTTTTCGAGATCGACCGGCTTGGTGATGTAGCAGTTCGCACACAACTCATAGGTGCGCACCACGTCCTGCTCCGCCTCGGATGTGGTCAGCACGACCACCGGAATGGTCTTGAGATCGGGATTCTTCCGCATCTCCGCGAGCACCTCGCGGCCGTCCTTGCGCGGCAGGTTGAGATCCAGCAGGACGAGATCGGGCCGCGGCTTAGCCTTGTATTCGCCCTCCCGCAGCAGGAACCGCATCGCCTCGACCCCGTCCTTGGCATGATGCAGATTGTTTCGGACCTTTCCTTCCTTAAGCGCCTCCTCCGTGAGGCGCGCGTCACCCAGATTGTCCTCCACCAATAGGATCTCGATCGGGCGATTGCCGGTACGCGTGCTCATGCTGCTTCCTTTTGCGATTGCGGGTCGCCTCCGATGGTGAAATGGAACGTCGTGCCCTTGCCGGGCTCCGACTCCACCCAGATGCGGCCGCCATGGTGCTCGACGACCTTCTTGCACACGGCGAGGCCGATGCCCGTGCCCTTGTATTTCGAGCGGTCATGCAACCGCTGGAAGATCAGGAAGATCCGCTCGAGATACTGCTTCTCGATACCGATCCCGTTATCGCGCACCTGGAAGTGCCATTGCTCGCCCTTGCGCGCGGCCGACACGTGCACTTCGATGGGCCGGTCGTCGGCGCGAAACTTGATGGCATTGCCGATCAGGTTCTGGAACAGCTGCAGCAATTGTACCTTCTCGCCTGCCACGACCGGCAGCTTGTCCCACGTGACCTTGGCGTTGCTCTCCTGGATCGCGGCCTGAAGGTTAGAGACGGCCGTCTTCACGACCTCCTCGACGGCGATCTCCGTCACACCTCTTCCGGTGCGCCCAACGCGCGAATAGGTCAGCAGATCATTTATCATCTGCTGCATGCGCATCGCGCCTTCGACCGCGAATCCGATGAAATCATCGGCGTCCTTGTCGAGCTTGCCCTTGTAGCGGCGCTGCAGCATCTGGCAGTAGCTGCCGACCATGCGCAGCGGCTCCTGCAAGTCATGCGAGGCGACGTAGGCGAACTGCTCAAGCTCGCTGTTCGATTTCTTGAGCTCCGCCGCATATTCCTCGAGGCGTTTCGCATTCGCCTCCAACGTCTCTTCGAACTTCTTGCGCTGGGTCACATCGGTATAGGTGGTCACCCAGCCGCCGCCGGGCATGGGATTGCCGCGGAGCTCGACGACCGTCCCGTCCGGGCGCCGCCGCTCGATGTAATGCGGCTCTGGCTTGCTGACGAGCGCGATGCGGCTCGCGATATGCTCCTCGGGCGTGCCCGGGCCGTATTCGCCGCGCTCGGCGTTCCAGCGCACAAAATCCTCGAAGCGAAGTCCGATCTTGGCGAACTCAGGCGGCAGGCCGAGCATACGCAAATAGTGCTGATTGAAGGCAATCAGGCGCCGGTCCCGGTCATAGACGCTGAGGCCCTGGCTGATGTTGTCCAGTGTCGCCTGCAGCAGGGCCGACTGGCGCGCGAGCTGCTCTTCCTTGTTCTTGAGCTCGGTCACCTCGACGCGGATGCCGATGATGCCGCCGTCGGACGTCTTGCGCTCATAGATCTGCACCCATTTGCCGTCGCGATGGTTGCGCGTAATGGCGCCTGAGGGGTTTCGGTGCGCAGCGAGGCGCTCCTTGACCCATTCCTCAACGCGTCCGACAGCCGACGGCAGGCGTCCACTCTCGGCTTGGGCGCGCACCAGCTCCTCAAACGTGGTGCCTGGCACCAGCAGATGATCAAGGCCGGGGAAAAAGGTCCGCGTGATCGTATTGCAGATGACCAGGCGATCATCTGCATCGTGAAGCATCAGGCTGACCGGTACGCTTTCGATCGCGTCGACGAAGCGGCCGTGGATCTGCTGGGCGCGCTGCTTGGCCTCGATCTCCGCCGTGATGTCGCTGCCGGTTCCACGATAGCCGGCGAAGCGGCCGTTCTCGTCGAAGCGCGGCTTGCCATTGATCTTGAAGTAGCGCGGCCCCTTCGGCGTCGTGATCTGGTAGGTGAAGTCGCGGAACGGCCGGTGCGCCGCCAGGTCCTCCAGATGCTGCCGCCGCACTTCCGCGGACAGGGTCGGATCCATGATGTCGGTGCGCCGCCGCCCGAGGATTTTGCCCGGGTCGACCCCGCTCACTTCGGCTAGCCTGCCGGAGAAACTCGTGAAGCGGTGGTCCGCGTCGGTCTCCCAGATCCAGTCGGAGGAGATGTCGAGCAGCTCCTCGAACCGCTGCTGGGTTTCCCGCAGCTGGCGTTCAAGCGCGCGGATCCGCTCGCCGGACCGGTCCGGCGAGGTCGCGCGACGTTTGGGCCGAGCGCGCGCCTTCGTGCTCAGCTGAGATCCCCCACGACTTCCCACGGCGTTGCCCCTGGTCTTGAGGCGATTCGCCGGGATTCAACTATGAAGCGATAAAGTTTTCGTTAAGCGCTTGTAAGTCAGTCTTTTTCCGGCGTGCGCGCCTTTTGGCCCGGCCCGATCGTCTCCTCGACCGGATTGGCATCGGGGTTCGGCGCAATCCCCTCGTCGCCCGCCGCGACGCGGCCTTGTCCCTGATGGCGTCTACGCAGCTCGCCCGCCTGCGCGCCGCGGTCTTCGGATTCCGGCCGGACCGCCCGCTGCCCCTTGCCCTTCGTCATGTTTCCTCAACCATTCGGCCAGGTCTTGGGTTCCGGGCGATCCAGCTCGAATAGCCGCGCACGGTAGAGCCGTTCCGGCGCGCCGACGCTGTGGGAGGCGAAGAGCCGGCTCCAGACCTCGCGGGCGCGCGGCTCTGTGATTGCGACATCGCTGCGGTCCGGCGACCCGAGCGATTCGATGACGTAGCGCGGTCGAACCGCTGCGAGCTTCTCCTGCACGGACAGCCCGCGCAGCTCCGGGGACGCAAGAGCGCCACCGTCGGCGATGCGGCAGCCGTGCCGATGATAGTAGGACACCACGCCGATATCGAATTCCACCAGCACGACATCACTGGACGTGCAACGGCGGTCGAGCTCCTGCGCCACCTCTCGCATGGCCTCGACATAGGCGTCGTTCATTCCGGCCAGCACCGGCGCGACGCGCGTGTGGTTCACGACAGCCGCGAGTACCAGCTGTAACGCGACCGCAGCGGCCGCAGCAGGTCGAAGCCAATTGCCAGCGAGCTGCCATGCCTGCGCAATGAAGGGCGTAATCGCCAGCGGAAGCACGGCCATCATCGGCAACAGATAGCGTGCCGGGCTCTGAAGCGAGGGCGTCTTCAGATAGTAGAAGGCAAGCCCTGCAACCGCGAAGGCAATGAAAAGCGTCGCCTGGCGTGCCGCCGAAATGCCTTTCGCGAGCTGCCCTCGTGAAAGCAGCACGATCAGAGCGGCGGCGAGCAGAACGATGCCGGCGAGAAAGCCCGGGCCGAGCACGCTAGCGTACTGCTCGATCAATGTCGGATTGAGCAGGATGATTCCGGCGGATGTCTTGGCGCTCAACGTGGTCGGCAGGATGCTGCCAAACATGCTCCAGGCGGCGACGCCCCAGATAGCGAGCGGAACCGCGCCGCCAAGCGCAGCGGCGGCGTAACGCCTGAGCAGGAACGACCGATCGTTGACGAGATGGTGCAGGAGAAAGGCAGGGCCGAGCAGCGCGCATTCGAAGCGCAGCAGCGCAAGCACGCTGATCGACAGCCCCAGCGCAAAGAAGCGCCCAAGGGCAGGATGCGCCACCTGGCCCGTATGGAGTCTTGCGAAGGCCAGAAGGACGCCGATCACGGCGGCAAAGGCAAGCGGCGCCTCGATGAAAGTCCCTGTCCAGCGCCAAAGATGCACATTGGTCGCGGCTATGGCGCCTGCCACTAGTCCGATGGCCGCGCTGCCGCTCATGCGGCTGGCGATGACGAACGTCCCGAACACGCCGAACATGACCGCCGCGGTCGCGAGGCGCGAGCCCGCGAGCATCACATCCGGCACCACCCAGGAAACCGCGAGCATGAGCAGGGTGAAAAGCGGGCTGGTCGAAATGTTCACAGGCTCGCCTGGATTGATGCCCCAGCCGTGCCCGGCGCGCAGGCTTTCGATGACCGCCGCATGAATGAAGCTGTCATCGGTGCCGAGATAGCCGGGGTAGTAGATCAGCCGTACAACGGCTGGCAACGCGCTGAGGCAGAGAGCGATCAGTAGCGTCGGCCAGGACCACAGCGAGTTCGCAGAGGCATCGGCCGCGCGCGATCCGGCGCCGACCATCACGCCGGAACGCTTCGATTGTACAGCCACACCCATCAGCGCCATTCACCAAAACCTGTCGGACTCAGGCAAGCCGTCCCGCTCCGCTTCACCTTCTGAACGCAGCCGCCCCAGAAGGCCGCGGTCACGCGTATGCAGGTTGGCGAACGCGGACGAAGCGAGGATCGAACATCGCGAGTTTCGCAAATGCGATCATGCAAATGAAGTTCCGCAGCGAGGACGTGAGCAGATGGCTATCGAAGAAGGAGGCGACGATCGCCCACACGAGGAGCGACGTCATGAACAGCCAGGTGACATCTCGCGTATCGCGGAAGTAGATGTAAGAGCGCCTTGTCGCAAGCACCAGCACAAGCGCAAAAAGCCCAAGGCCGATATAGCCGAGCTCAAGCACCAAGTTGAGATAGCCTGAATGCGCATGCAGGATCAGCCAGTCCTGCGAAGCGCTCACGCGGAGAATATGCTGCGGCGTCCAGAATCCCTGGAACCCATAGCCAAACAGCGGACGGACATCGAGATAGTTCGAGATAAGAAAGTCCCAGAGCGGGATGCGGCCGGTCAGCGTCTCCGGCGAGTTGCCCTCGCGGCCCATCAGGGCCGTCTGCTTCGCCATGATTCCGAGTTGCTCGCCGAACAAGAGAACGGCCGCAGGCAGCGCCAGCGCCAACGTCAGAACGCAAAGCGCCGCGAGGCGCTTGCGGTTGGTACTGCCGAAGACGACCCAGACCCAGAGCGCCGCGACCAGACCGATCATCGCCGTACGCGACTTCGTCAGGATCATCAGGCCGAGCCCGATGATAATCCACAGCGTGTACCAACCGCGATGGGACTCGCTGCACCGACGCAATGCGACTGCTGAGAGGACGAAGATCGCCATCATGGGGCCGAGCGTGTTCGCATGCATGAGCCCATAAAGGCGATAGTCCGAGGTCCACGGCCTGAACACACCGGTGGCGATCTCCGAGGCGAGACTCCCGAGGCCGAGAATCGCGCCGGACAGAAAGCAGAACACCAGGAAATCGCGATTAGAGAAGCGATGGACGAGCCCGAATGCGCCGAAGCACGTCAGCACCAGCGTGACGACGCGGCGCATGACGATAGCCTGATCTTCGGCCCACAGGATGCTCAGGCTAGCATAGGCGATGAAGGCGAATATCAGCGCAGGCAGCCAGCCATGCATGTTGGTGCGGAGGCGGGCCGGCCGCCACATCCAGCACACGATGCCGAGCATGCCAAGTAGCCCGAACATCAGCGGCCGCAACGATCCGCCACCGCCAGATGTCTCGATGACCATGGTCGCCGACCGCTCGTCGCCGATACCGCCCAGCTTGTAGGCCAGCTTGTAGTTCTCGCCGACATAGAAGAGGGCGAGGACGATCGCGAAGACGATGAGGCGCTTAAGGTGGTCGAGTCTGAATTCGTCGGCGGCGGGCGAAACGGCCGTCATCGGGCCTCCGGTAGCTGCATGGATGGTCCGCGGTCGTGGAGCGCTCCCGCCGCGTCGTGCCATCTGGGATTGCGACGTGCGCCGACGGAAACTCTAGGCGAAGCGCCCTCCGGCCCCCATGTCTCATCCGCCGCTCTCGCTGATCCGAATCGACCTACTCGATCGGGGTAGCCGGCTGACGGCGAGCTAGACCTTAAAGATGTGCATACCGCCGTCGATGTGATAGGCGTCGCCGGTCGCGAATGGCAGAGCGCCACTGGCCAATACGGCGACCGCGGCCCCGATGTCATCCGGCTGCCCCCAGCGCGCCATCGGGGTCAACCCCTCGCCGATCAGGCGGTCATATTTCTGCTTGGCGACCGCGGTCATGTCGGTCGCGATGATGCCCGGCCGGATCTCATAGGTGCAGATGCGATGCGCCGCCAAACGCACGGCGAGGATCTTCGTCATCATCGTCAAGCCGGTCTTAGCGATGCAATATTCAGCGCGGTCCGGCCCCACAACCCATACGTTGATCGACGAGATGGTGATGATCGCCCGCGGCGGCGCGTCGACGGCGCGCGGCTCCGCGATCATGCGCCGTGCGGTGGCCTGCGTGAAGAAGAAGGTGCCGCGCAGATTTATTCCGACGACACGGTCGAAACTCTCCGGCGTCACGTCAAGCACATCGCCGCGCTGCGCCACTGACACGCCGGCATTGTTGACGAGGCAATCGACGGCGCCGAACGTGCGATAAACCACGTCCAGCGCAGCGGCGTGCCCACCGATTTCGGCGATATCCCCGCGCAGGAAGAGCGCATTGGCGCCGCGCTCCCGAGCTCCTGCCAGGGTCTCGTGTGAGGCCGCGTCCTCCGCGACATCGATCATTGCCAGGTCGAACCCGGCCGAGGCGAGCGCATAGCAGATGCCGCGACCGATGCCTCTGCGCGCGCCCGTCACTACTGCAACCCGTCTCGATCCGGCCATCGTCCCCCCTCAGCACGGCAGCAGCCCAGGTGAAACTTACACCGCCAAAGCGGTTGTCCGAAGCCCTAGGCTGAAACAATTGCAACAAATAGCGGCCATTCGGGACATCAGCGGGTAACGGCGCGGGCTCACCTTCGGCACACTTCGGACCGCCACTACGATTCGAGACACACGGAGTGCCGCATGACGCCGAATCAGATCCAACTCGTGCAGTCGACCCTGCCGTTTATCGTTTCCGAGAAGGAGCAGGTCGCCCGCCTTTTCTACGCCCGGCTGTTTCAACTGGACCCGGCGCTGCGGAACCTGTTCGGCGACGACCTTGCCCAGCAAGGCCAGAAACTGGTCACGATGCTGGGTACGCTGATTGCCGGCCTTAACCGACCGGAGCAGATCGTCCCGCTCCTGAGCGCATTAGGGCAGCGGCATACCAGCTACGGCGTCCAGGACAGCCATTACGCCACGGTCGGGGCAGCCCTGCTGTGGACCCTGGAGCGCTGCCTCGGCCCGGACTTCACCGCCGAGATGCGCGAGGCCTGGATCGCACTCTACTTCGTGGTATCGCGCACGATGATGGCTGGCGCCCGCGCCCAGGCCGGAATGCGCAAAGCGTCCTAAGCCCATGACCCCGAAGGCGACATCCGAAAGGCGGTTGACTATGATCGGTGCGACCGGTGCAATCCCGGCGGGCGGCCAGCTGTGACCTACGCCGCCCTGCTTGAGCCCAATAAGGGGATCATGATGCAAGCCGATGCCGTGACGATCGGCGTCGTCGACGATGAAGCGGAGATCCGCGAGATGGTCGCGGAGTATCTGTCGCGCCATGGCTTTACGGTCGTTCAGGCCGATTCCAGCGCCAATTTTCGCCGTATCCTGGAGACGCGGCGGGTAGACTTGGCGCTGCTCGACATCAACATGCCCGGCCAGAACGGGTTGAGCCTCGCCCGGTACCTGCGCGAGCAGACCGATATCGGCATCATTATGCTGACGGCAGCCGCCGAGTCCGACGATCGCATTGCCGGTCTGGAACTCGGTGCCGATGACTATATGGGCAAGCCTTTCAATCCGCGCGAGCTGTTGGCTCGGATCCGCAGCGTGCTGCGCCGCCGCTCGGCCAAGTTCATGCGCACCACCACCGCGGCGCCAGGGCGCAACCACCGGAGCTTCGCGAACTACCTGCTCGATCTCGACGCCCGCGAGCTGCGGCGCCAGGACGGCACAGTGGTGACGCTGACCGCCATGGAGTTCGACCTGCTGCAGGCCTTTGCGCTCAACCCGCTCAAGGTGCTGCGGCGCGACCAGCTGCTCGAACTCGCCCATAACCGCGAGGAAGAGCCCTTCGAGCGCAGCATCGACATCCGCATCGCGCGGCTGCGCCGCAAGATCGAGACCGACCCGGCCAAGCCGCAGATCATCAAGACCGTGCGCGGCGCCGGCTACATCTTCGTGCCCGACGGAACCGAGCAGCCCTAGGCGCCGTTGGCGAGGGCGCGCTCGACCGCCTCCTGCACGGCTCTCGGGTTCAGCGGCTTTTCGATGAAGTTGACCGGCGTCTGCGCCAGGAAGGCGGTGACGTGCGGTGCCAGCGTGTCGCCCGTGATGAACATCAGGCGCCTGAGCTGGTCGGGGTGCTTCTCCGCCACCGCGTTGTAGAGGCCGGGTCCGTCGAGATTTGGCATCCGTAGATCGCTGAGCACGAGATCGTAGCTCTGGCGCGCAAGCCGCTCGAGCGCCTCCTGCCCGTCGCCGGCGGTCTCCACCTCGTGGCCGACGCGCTGCAGGATCTCGGCCAGCATCTGCGCCATCTCCGGCTCGTCGTCGACGACCAGAATGCGGCCGCTGCGGGACTTCCGCATGGCGGCGGTCTCGGGCGCCGGCGACTCGGTCGCTGCCGCGCGCCGCGCTGGGAACGTGACGACGAACGTGGCGCCACCGCCCGGCGTGTCCTGGAGCATGACGCGGCCGCCATGCGACTCGACGACGCCTTGGCACATCGAGAGCCCGACACCCGTGCCGACCCCGGTTGGCTTGGTGGTGAAGAACGGCTCGAAGATACGCTGGCGCAGGTCCGGCGGTACGCCAGGACCGTTGTCCGCCACCGTTAGCACAATCTCCTCGCGCGCCGCATCGAAGCGGGTCGAGATCGCAAGGCGCCGTGGCACCGGCCGGTCGACCAAGGCCTGCTGCGCGTTCACCATTAGGTTGGTGATCACCTGATTGATCTGGTCGGCGTCGGCCATGATCCGCGGCAGGTTGGTACCCAGCTCCAGTTCCAGGGTCACGTCCGTCGTGCGCAGGCTATAGGCGACTAGATCTATCGAGGCCTCGATGACCGCGTTGAGATCGATGGCCGACACCTCTGGCGGCCGGCGCCGCGCCATGGCGAGAAACGTCTTGACGATACGAGCGCAGCGCTCAGCCGCACGGCGGATTTTCTCCGCCCGGCCGGAGAGCGCCGCATCGCCACAGAGCTCCTGGAGCATGGCGGCCTGCCCGACTACAACGGAGAGTGGATTGTTCAGCTCGTGCGCTACGCCGGCGAGCAGCGAGCCCAATGCGGTGAGCTTCTCGCTATGTGCCAGCGCCTCGCGCTGACGTGCAATCTCGGCGGACGCCTTCTTGGCCTCGGTCAGGTCAAGCACGCCGGTGACGATGGCCGGCTGCCCTTCCCATAGGATCTGCCGCGACGTCAGGGCCGCCGGGAATGTGGCACCATCGGCTCGGCGCAGCTGCGTCTCGACATTCTCGACCGAGCCGTTCTTCTCGATCATGGCCATGATTCGTCCGCGATCGGCCGCATCGGCGTAGAAATCGATGGCGCGGACGCCGAGATAATCCGCGATCCCGAACAGCGTGCGGGCGCTCGGGCTCGCGTAGACCACCATGCCGTCAGCCAGCCGCACGATGACGACGGGCACGGGATGCGCCTCGGCAATACTGCGGAAGCGCTGCTCGCTGTCGCGCAACGCGCGCTCCATCCGTTGCCGGTCGGAAATGTCGCGCAGATAGGTGGTGAATACGCGCTGCCCCTGCAGGACGGAATCGGCCACAGCCAGTTCGGCCATGAAGGTGGAGCCGTCGGCGCGCATCGCCTCCGCCTCCACGCGCCGGCCGAGCAATCCTTGCTCCGGAGCAAAACGCAGCCCGACGATGCCATGATCGCGCATCGAACGCAGATGCGGCGGCACCAGCACGTCGACCGCCGAGCGGCCGATCACATCGTCGCGACGATAGAGGAATGTGCGCTCGGCGGCGTTGTTGAACTCGAGAATCTCGCCGCGGTCGCTTGTCGTGATGATTGGATCCAGCGAGGCGTTGATCATCGCCGACTTGAAGGCCTCGTTGTCGCGCAAGGTCGACTGCACGCGCTTCTGCTCGGTGATGTCGGTGCGAACGAAGACGACACCGCCTTCTGCCGTCGGGTGGTCCGACACCATGAACCAGCGCCCGTCGCGCCACTCGATCTCCATCGGCTCTTCGGATGGCTTCCCGAATTGGGCGAGGCGCCGCCGCGCGAACTCTTCGGCGTTCCACACCGGCACGCCGTCGACGGCTACGGTGTTGGGTGCCGAGCGGCGAATGATAGCCTCCGCCGACATGCCGATCATGTCCTCCGGCCGCATGCCGTAGAGATCCGCGAAAGCAGGGTTGCAGAGCTGCAGCCGGCGCTCGCGGTCGTACACGGCGATGCCCTGCGGCAGGGCGCCCAGCGCATCGAACAGGAGGCGATCCATTCGCCGGCGCTCCAGTTCGGCCCGGTCGCGCTGGATCGCGAGGCCGATCAGGCCCGCCGCCGCCCGCAGCGCATCGATCTCGTGTGGCTGCCAGATGCGCTCCTCGGTCGTGTGGTCGACGCCGATGGTGCCCCACCAGCGCCCATCCACCATGACCGGCACGCGGATGGCCGACTTGACGTCCTGCATCTCGAACCAGGCGCGCTTGTCGTCCGGCAGGTCGCGGGTGAGACTATGAATCACCTCGCCGCGTGCACGGCGGGCGCGCCAATCCTGAAACGCAGTGTCCTTGGCCGGGAAATTGCGCAGCGCCGGATCGTCGATTGCGCGCCGCACGCCCGGCGCCGTCCACTCGAATAGATCGTCCTGCTCATAGACCCCGTCGACGATCTCGTTGCGGCTGAACGTGACCCGGCTGACCCCGGCCGCGGGTCCAAGCTTCGCCAGCATCTCCTGCACCTGGTCGCGCCATCCCGTGCCTGGCAGCAGACGTCCCGCCGCCTCGTTGACGACGGACAGGATGCCCTCGCGGCGCTTGAGATCGGTGATGTCGACGCGGATCGCCACGGTCCATCCGTCGGCCGTCCGGCGGTCGATGACGCGGATCCAGCGGCCGTTGCGTCGCCGCACATCGAGAGCGCCGCCCGGACTGCGGTGGAACGCCATGCGCTGAGCGATATGGGCCTCGGCCTGCTCCGGCGGCACCGCCGACGACGGCGAATGCGTCATCGCCCGCAGCAGATGCTCGAACGTCACGCCGGAGCGGATCTCCTCGGCGATCTCCGAATACATCTCGCGATAGCGCTCATTGCTGATGACCAGCCGGTCGTCGGCATCGAACAAGGCGAAGCCTTCCGTCAGACTATCGATCGCATCAAGCAATGGCTTCTCAATCGACGTGGCCGCGCGGCGGCGTGGTGCGGCCGCGCGCCTGCCCCGCTTCGCGTCGCCCTGTCCGGCCTTGCGCTCAGCCATGTGCGGCACTCATCGCGCGAAACATACGAAACAAGATCGGCCCATCCACGCAGCAAGCGCGATACAGGCGCATGGCATCGTCCATCCTCAGAAACGGGCCGCTTCCATCGCGGCCCCCTCTCCCAATTGGACGCGACATACCATGCTGTTTCTCGACCTCTACGGCATTCCCGGCGCGCAGCCCGACGCCTCGCACTCGCACCTGCCCCGAACGCTCCGGGCGTTGGCGGAGCGGATAGCGGCCTGGAAGCGGGAGTCGTACGACCGGCGAATCCTCTCGCGCATGACGATTCGCCAGCTTGAGGACCTGCAGCTCAGCTGGCCCGAGGACATTCGCAACATCCGGGCGCACTCGTAGGCCGTCCGCGCCTTTCCAGCTCAATCCGGGGCTCTGAAGAGGGCTAGGGCTAGGCACAGGTGCCTTCCTGGCGTCGGAGCGGCTTGCAGTCCAAGGCTCAGGCTGAGAGCGGACCAGGACGCCCGCCGTCGCGGTCGGCTGCCGCCCTTGCAGTCCCAGCCGCCGACCCGCCTTCCAGGGCTGCATCGACCTTGCGGCCGCTCGCCCATGCCCCGCAGCGCCCTACCACCGCGCCTAGGATGCGATCGGCGGCGACCGCCAAGCCTTCGAGCTTATTGTAGGTAGCGCTGACCCAGTCCATAAGGCAGTCCCCGAAAGCAGGTCCGTGCCTGGCTCGGCCGGACAGATATTGCCGGCGATGGTGCCTGCGCAACATCGCCGGCGTGTTTCAGGAACC
>DATAAP010000502.1:0-3042 GCA_036260035.1 Alphaproteobacteria bacterium
CGGCTTCCGGCGCGAAGATGCCGGGTGGCTTCGGCCCGGTGCCCGGATGACGCGCCCAGAAGAAGAAATCAGGGTCGGCGCGGATCAACCGCTCCGGCAGATCGAAAGGCTGGGCCAGGAAGAACCAGTGCCAGTAGCCGAGCCCGAAGGCCATGTCGGCGCGCAGGAAATGCTCTGCGGTCGGCAGGATGTCGAGGACCGCAAGCTTCAACACGCGGTCGGAATGGTCCAGCGCAAGTCGGTAGGCGCAGCGGCCGCCGCGATCGTGGCCGGCAACGTAGAAACGTTCGTGTCCGAGTTGCCGCATCACCGCGACCTGGTCGCGCGCCATCGCCCGCTTCGAATACGGCGCGTGATCGGCAGTCGTCTTCGGCTTCGAACTCTCCCCGTAGCCGCGCAGGTCGGCGGCGATGACCGTGAACTCGCGCGCAAGGCGCGGCGCGATCTTGTGCCACATCACATGCGTCTGCGGGTTGCCGTGCAGCAGCAGAAGCGGCGGCCCGCTGCCACCGTGGCGCACGCGGATCGTCGCTTCGCCGGTATTGATCATCGCAAGCTGGAAACCTTCGAACATCGGCGACCCCGCGGCGCTGTCGTGCTATCTTCAATCGTAGCATGAAGATCGTCTATGTCCTTGCCGCCGCAATCGCGCTGACATTGCTTGTGGCGCTCGTCGTCTATCTGGAGGCCCAGTACCCCGGCACGCTAGGCGATCGCGACAATCAGATCAGTCTTGTCTGGAAGCTGACGGTGCTCGTTGCCGTGATCGCTAGCCTGGTGCTCGCGCTGCGTCACGAGCGGATCGGCTACGTGGTCCGCTCGCTGCTGGTCTGGGGCGGGCTCGGGCTCGCGCTGATCGTCGGCTACAGCTACCGCGACGAACTCGAGCCGGTGATGCGCCGCGTCGGCGGCAATGTCTTTCCAGCCGAGCCGCGCGTCGTGGCGCCCGGAACAGTCGCGCTGCGCGCCGGGTCGGACCGACACTTCCGCGCGCTTGCAGAGGTCAACGGCGAGCGCATCCAGTTCCTGGTCGACACCGGCGCTAGCGACGTGGCGCTTACGAAGGAGGATGCGCGCCGCATCGGCATCGATCCGGACCGGCTCGCCTACAACATCCCCTATCGAACCGCCAACGGAATGGCCTTCGGCGCTCCCGTTCGGATCGCCAGCGTCAAGATCGGCGACATCGTGCTCGATGATGTCGCGGGACACGTCGCAAATGGCGACCTCGGGCGATCGCTGCTCGGCATGAGCTTCCTGCGCCGCCTCTCCTCCTTCGAAGTGCGCGGCGAGGAGATGATTCTCCGCCGCTAGGCTCCCGCGGCGCGGTGTCAGACGGGCTCGCACCGGTCCGGCACCTCAACGCTTCAGGCGCAGCACGTAGCAGCGGCTGTGCACCGGCTGCAGTTTTTCCTTGCGCACCGTCTCGTCCGTGGCACGGACGACCTCGAATCCGGCATCGGCCGCTGCCGCGCGCACATAGGCATCCTCATGAGCGTAGCGCCCGCTCTGCGTCAGCCGGTAAGGCGCACCGCTGCCCACCTCCACCGTGAAGGCGAACAGCCCGTGCGGCTTGAGCGCGCCCGCGACGGTAGCGAAGACGGACGCCAGATCGCCGAAATAGATCAACACGTCGGCGGCGATGGCCAGCGTGTACGCCTTCGGCGCACGGGCGAGATAGCGCCCGATCTCCTCGACCGCTAGCGCGTCGTAGAGGCCGCGCCCGCGCGCCTTCTCGACCATCTTTGCTGACAGGTCGACGCCGTCGAGCCGGCGCGCCATTGATCGGAACACGCGCGCGGCAAGCCCAGTCCCGCATCCCAGATCGATCATATCCTGCGGCGGCGGGTTGGGGCCGAGCACGGCCGTGACGGCGCGGTGCAGAATCTCCGGCCCGCGATACTCGAGCCAGCCGACCAACACCTCGTCGTAGCGCGCGGCAAAACTGTCGAACTCCTCGGCGACATAGGCGTCCGCGGCACGTGCCGGTGCGGCGCCAGCACCCGATAGAGCCGCAATCATGTGCTGCACGTCCTGGCGCGACGGATCAACTTCGAGCACGCGTCGATACGCAGCAAGGGCGTCGCCGGGACGGTCCATATGCCGGAACAGCTTGGCCAAGGTGAGCAATAGCTCTACCGAACGCGGGTTGGCTTCGAGCGCCCGCTGGATTGTCGCGAGCTGCTGGCGCAGCAAATCCTCGCGCCGCAGCTTGGCGAACGCTGCGTCCACCGATCCGGTCGAGGCCTGCGCCGCCACGATCTCGAGAGCCGCCGGTTCGATGGCCGCCATCGGTTCCTGGCCCGCGTGGCGGAGCAGCATCACACTCAGCGCCGCCGGTCTGGCCGCCTCTCGCGGCTGCGCGGGCGGCCGCGGCGGTGCTGCCGCATGGGCGGCGAGCTTCTGCTGGCGGCGTCGCTCCTTGCGGTTCATGGACTGCTCCTCGCGGCTGATTTACCACGGCCCTGCGCCCCGGGCTATCCGGCATACATGGTCTGTGCTTGGTCGAGGGATTGGCCTTGCAGGGAGACTGAGCCTCGTTGGCCTCTCACAGGCCCAGCATTTTAGTCATTGGTCGACCGGCCGGCGATACGGCACAGTCCGGCCAGAGGGGAATCGATGCCGAAGAAGATCGACTACTACCTGTCGCCGAGTTCGCCGTGGGCGTATCTGGGCCACCAGCGGTTCATCGAGATCGCCCGGCGACATGACGCCGAGATCGCGCTGAAGCCGGTCGACTACGGGCGAATCTTTCCGGCGACCGGCGGCCTGCCGCTGAAGCAGCGCCCCAAGGCCAGGCAGGCCTACCGGATGATGGAGCTGCGGCGCTGGCGCGCCAGGCTCGGCATCGAGCTGATCCTCGAACCCAAATTCACGCCGGTCGACGCCGCCCCCGCGGCGCGGTTGATCATTGCTGCAATGCGCGAAGGGCGCGACGGCCTATCATTGACTGCGGCGATCATGCGCGCGCTCTGGGCGGAGGACCGCGATATCGCGGACAGGGTGACTCTCGCTGCGATTGCCACGGCCCAGGGCCATGAC
>DATAAP010000503.1:0-6903 GCA_036260035.1 Alphaproteobacteria bacterium
GTCGGCCTTTTCCGCGAGCCGCCGCAAATCAAAGCCGTCATCGAGGAGCTGCACAGGTCGCAGGCGGAAGCCAACCTGCAGTGCTTTCGCTGATCGACGGCTGCTAGACCTTCTCGACCAAGGCGAGCGGGCGCGAGGCCGCCGGTGTTGCGCCGATCCGGCGATAGACGAAGGGCGGCGCCGGTCCGGCACTCTCCTCCGTCGCAAGCGCCGTCAACGTCGCATGGTCGGGTGAAAGGCCGCATGCGGGGTCCACCGCGTCCGCGCGTCCGGTCAGCGCATAGGCCTGGCAGCGGCAGCCGCCCCAATCGATCTCGCGCCGTGCACAAGAGCGGCACAGATCCGGCATCCAGTCCGTGCCGCGGAACCGAGCGAATGCGGGCCCGTCCGCCCAGATTGCGGCGAGCGGGCGCTCGCCGACGCGCTCGAAGACGAGCCCGGGTATCGTCTCCGCCGCATGGCACGGCAGCACCTTGCCGGCCGGACTGATGTTGAGGAACTGGCGGCCCCACCCGCCCATGCAGGCCTTCGGCCGGCGCGCGTAATAGTCCGGCACGACATAGTCGATGGTCAGCACGCCTTTGAGGCGCTCACGCGCGGCGCTCACAGCCGCGGTCGCCCGCTCGAGCTGCGCGCGGGTCGGCATCAGCGCGGCGCGGTTCCTGAGCGCCCAGCCGTAATACTGCACATGCGCGACCTCGAGCCGCCCCGCGCCGAGCTCCAGAGCCATTTCGATCATCGATTCCAGATGATCGAGGTTCTGGCGATGCATGACGGCATTGATCGTGAGCGGCAGGCCGGCCGCGCGGACGAGCGCTGCGACCTCGCGCTTCTTCACATGGCCGCCATGGTATGCGGCGATGCGGTCGGCGTTGGCGGCGTTGTCGCCCTGAAAACTGAGCTGGACGTGGTCAAGCCCCGCCGCAACCAGCGCATCCATGCGCCGCTGGTCGATCAGCACCCCCGCCGTGATCAGGTTGGTGTACAGCCCGCTGCGCGCCGCATGCGCGATCAGCGCCTCTAGATCCTTGCGCACCGTCGGTTCGCCGCCGGAGAAATGCACCTGGAGGACGCCGAGCGCAGCGGCCTCGTCGAGCACCCGGCACCACGTCGCCGTATCAATCTCTCCGGCGGCTCGCTCCAGCTCGACGGGATTGGAGCAGTACGGGCATTGCAGCGGACAGCGGTGCGTCAGCTCGGCCAGCAAGGCAAGAGGCGGCGGCAGGGTGCTCATGCGGCGACCGCCCCTTTGTCTGCGAGGTCCTGCAGTAGCTCGATGATGTCGTTCTCGACCTCGTCGACGGCCGCGCCATATTTCTGCGCCAGCGTCTGCGCGATCGTTCCGACTGTGGCAACGCCATCGCAGCGCTGCAGAATCTCAACCGCGATCTCATCGGGCACGAGCACGCGCTCCGGTGCCAGCAGCGTCCAGCGCTGACGCGCCGCGTCGAAGCGAAGTTTGATGTGGGCCGGCAGCCGCGGCACGCTCGCGGACGTGATGAACATCCGTTCGCTCATGGCCCGCGATCCGGCACGAAGGCGCCCGGCGGCACATGCCCGGGCGCGACATAGGCGTGATACAGCGCATCGAGCTGCGCCCAGAGAACGTCGCACTTGAACTCGAGGGCGGCCAGAGCCGCATGCTGCTGTTCCGGCGTGCGCGCCTCGCGCTTGACATACTCGAGAGCGAAATCCGCGTCGCGCGGCGCCTGGGTCAGCCGCGCATTGAAATAGGCAAGCGTCCGCTCGCTGATGAAGTCGTAGCTCTTCAGCATCCCGGAGACGCGCTCGGAGATGATGCTTGGCGAGAACATCTCGGTCAGCGACGAAGCGACGGCCTCGAGCAGGCTGCGCTCGCGCACGAAGCGGACATATGCGTCGACCGCGAACCGCGTCGCAGGCAGCACGCCCCTGGTCGATACCACATAGTCCCGATCAAGGCCGAGGCCGTCCGTCAAGGCGAGCCAGCGCGCGATGCCGCCCTGGCCTTCCTGCTCCCCGTCGTGATCGACCAGGCGCTGGCGCCAGATGCGGCGCAGCTCGGGATCGTCCGTGCGCGAGATCAGCCCCGCATCCTTCTGCGGAATCCGGCTCTGGTAGTAGTAGCGGTTGAGCGCCCAGGCCTGCACTTGGCCGCGCGCGAGCTTGCCGCCGTGCAGAAGCTTATGGAACGGGTGCAGGTTGTGATAACGCTCCGCCCCGATCCGGCGCAGACGCGCCTCGAGTTCCGCAGGCGTCAGAAGCGTGCTCATAGCCTGAGCTCCATGCCGTCATACGCAGCTTCCCAGCCCGCTTCTCTCGCCTTGGCATTCTCGACGGAATCCGCAATCAGGATGGGATTGGTGTTGTTCATGTGGACGAAGATCCTGCGCCCGATCCCCAGGCCCGCCAACGCCGCGATCGAGCCATGCTCTCCCGAGATGCTCATATGGCCCATGCGCTTGCCGGTCTTGGTGCCGGCGCCGGTCGCGATCATTTCGTCGTCGCGCCAGAGCGTCCCGTCGAAGAACACAAGCGGCGCCCCCTTGAGCCGGTCGGCGAGATCCGGCGGCATCGCCGCACAGCCTGGCAGATAGAAGAACCGGCGACCGTTTCCCGCGGACACCTCAAGGCCGATCGTATCGCCTGGCGACGTCCCGAAGCCAGGACCGGCGCTCGCATCTTCCAGATAGAGCGGCGCCTTCCCGGGGACGATGAACGTGCTCACGCTCAGACCGAGCGGCGTGCCGTCGCGTTCCGCCAAGCCGATAGGCTCGTCGAGCGGCATCGCACGACGGGCAACGCATTCGGCGCTTAGAACGTCGAAGATCGGATTGCTTCTCAGCACGTCGAGCACCCGCTGCGTGGCGTAGAGCGCCAGCGGCTGCGCTTCTCGCAGCGACAACAATCCGGCGATGTGGTCGACGTCGCCATTCGTCAGAACGACGCCGGCAATCGGGCTCGCGCGAATCCCTCCGCTCGGGTGCAGCCGCCGTGTGGCAAGAATCTGCTGACGCAGATCCGGCGACGCATTCAGCAAGACCCAGCGCACGCCGTCCTTGCTGACCGCAAGCGAAGACTGCGTACGCGGCGGTGCGGCGGAGTCTCCTGCCCGCGCGCGTCTGCAGTTACCGCAATTGCAGTTCCATTGCGGAAAGCCGCCGCCGGCGGCGGACCCTAAGACGAGGATGTGCACGAGATCTCCGCGTCTTGGGCCGCGCCGAGTAGTGCCGAATCAGGCGATTTCCGCGCAGGCGTAGGAGTTGATCTCGAGACCGACGGCGATCTCAATAACCCGGGGCTTCTTCCACATCGCGCATCCTCCAGGGTGTAGTTTTGAGCGCTTCTAAACCATGAAACGCTAGGCGGCTCGGCGGAGCCAGTCAATGCCGGCACCTGCATCTTTTGGGCTACTCAGGTCGGGCTGTCACATCGGATGTCACGGTCATGCATCGATCTTCTAGACTGTTCGGCGGATGAATGCAGCGCATGGCATGGCTGTCGTCGCCTGGATTGCGGTCGCGTCGCCCGCAACATCTGCCGCGCTTGTGCCATCGGTGCGCGCGGAGAGCGTCTCCGGGCTGACAGCTAAAGAGAAGCTGAGCGGCAAGGGTGCCGACGAGCAGCGCGTCGACGACTGCAAGGTCCCGGCGGCCCAGCGCACCAGGCCGGACCGTCCGACCGACTGCGCGGCCGCGCCCGAACTCGCCGCGAAGCTGACTGCGGATGCGGTCATCAGCGCCATCAAGGACGCGACGCCATCCAGCCCGCCGCGGCTAGCCGGGCAGGATCTGTCCGGCCTTGATCTCACCGACCTCGATTTCCGCAGGGCGGATCTGCGCGGCGCCAACCTGTTTGGCGCAAAGCTCGTCGGCGCCAATCTTTCGGGCGCGGATCTGTCGGGCGCCAATCTCGATGCCGCATGGCTGATGCGGACGAATTTCGCTGGCGCCAATCTCGCCAGCGCGAGCTTGTTCGGCCCGGTCGTCTATCCGACGCTCGACGTGACTCCCGCCAACGCGCCGAATTTCGAAAACGCCAACCTCGCCGGTGCCCGCATCGTTGCCCGTCTCAACCGCGTCAACATGCGCGGCAGCAACCTCGCCGGTGCCCGCATGGGCGTGGACATGCGGAACCAGCCCATGGGCCAGATGCGCGTCGACTTGTCGGGCGCCGATCTCTCGGGTGCCAACCTGGTAGGCGCCGACCTCAATCGCGCGGTCATCGCATTCGCAAGACTCACCAAGGCCGACCTGCGCAAGGCCAACCTATTTCGAGCCGATCTGTCGGGCAGCGACCTGACCGCTGCTGATCTAACCGGCGCGGACGTGACCGAGGCCGACCTCTATGGAGCCACGATAAAAGACGTCCGCGGTTTCGATGAGCTGGTCGGCTTCGATAAGGCGCGCAACCGCGAAAAGATCATTCAGTAACGCCAAAGCAAATGAGCCGGCGCAGGATCTGCCCTGCGCCGGCTCATGGTGACGACGTCCCTTGGATCAGGCCGCGAGCACGCCTTTGCTCTTCGCAGTGTGTGCGGCGATGGCATCCATCAACGGCGGCGACAGGCAGTCATAGGGCTCGAGACCCAGCTCCCGCAAGCGTGCGCGGACGGCAGGCATGCCCTCCGGCTTTGCGCCGGACTCGATGATGGAGGAGACGAAGGCCGCGAACTCCGGCGCGCTCCAGCCCTCCTCGCTCGACAGCTCGGTGTGAACGAAATCGAGCCCATAGAATGGATGATTCGTGTTCATGATGCGGCCGTACATATGCACGCCGCAATCCCGGCACGCATGGCGCTGGATCACCGCGGCCGAGTCGACGACCTTCAGCTTGTCGCCGTTGGCGGTGACCTGCAGGTTCTCGCGCGGCACGACCGCAACCATCGAGAACAGGGCGCCGGCGGGCTTCCAGCACTTGGTGCAGCCGCAGACATGATTGTGAGCAGTGTTGCCTCTGATCGTGATCTGGACGGGGTTGCTGCTGCATTTGCAGCGCAGGGTCCCACCAGCGAAGTCGCTCTTGCCGGCCCTTATCCCGTTATCGACGGCCGGATGAATCCTGATGGCAGTTGGCATCGCATCCTCCCTTTCGAGGCTGCGCACGGATTTTTCGGAAGCGCCGATCCCAGCTCAGTCCTGATTTGCTTGACGCACGCTCGGCGATCGCCTCCAGCCCGCGCGCTCGTCGCTTACGATGACGAACGGGAGCAGCACGCGCAAGAGACATGTTAAAATGGGAAGCGGCTCAACGTGGGTGCCGCCGGCTGCACTTTCGGTCTGACGGCCGTTGCGTTCCGCGACGGAGTACGGAGGCGCGGCTTGCGCTTGATCGGTCAGAAGGCGTCTCGCTGCTGACAATTCTCGGATGGTCTGTCGAGCCGCGACTGAGTGGATGGGCGCGAACCGCCGGTTGTCACCGCAATGGCGCGAACCGCATCCTAGTTGGCCCCGTTGAGGCCAAGCTCAGGTCGCAA
The DNA here is from genome assembly GCA_036260035.1 of Alphaproteobacteria bacterium. Taxonomy (GTDB): domain Bacteria; phylum Pseudomonadota; class Alphaproteobacteria; order CACIAM-22H2; family CACIAM-22H2; genus DATAAP01. Next base: position 5,456 of record DATAAP010000503.1, read on the forward strand.
CGGTCTGGAGGGGAATGGTGCCCAGGGCCGGAATCGAACCAGCGACACGCGGATTTTCAGTCCGCTGCTCTACCAACTGAGCTACCTGGGCATGCCGGGAAATCGGACGCGCCGCTTATAGTGAAAACGTCGCCGCCTGTCCAGAATCGCAGCAACGGCGCTCGAGGGCGTTAACCCTCGGCGTCGCCTTCCTTCTGGACCGGTTCGGATGTGGGGACGCGGTACTCACCTGAGAGCCAGCGTCGCAGATCCTCGTCGGCGCAGCGGCGCGAGCAGAACGGCACAGTCTCGGGCAGCGCCGGGCGGCCGCAGATCGGGCACTTCCGCCTGCCGCGCCGCGCGCTACCGCGCGCGAGTGTCACCACGCGTTCCGTCATCTTCTCTTCCCTGCTCAGCCGACCGGGTTGCGGCCGCGGACGAGCTCGAACAGCCCGCCGCGCGTCCAGCCCAAGAGTTGGACGGGCATGCGATCGATTGCAACCGTCTCGGCCAAAAGCCGCTCGACCTTGTCGCGGCCGGCCTTGGCCGGCATGCGGATGAAATCAACCAGCACGGTGCCGCCAAGCTCGCGCAGGCGCAGCTGGCGCGCCACTTCGGCGGCGGCTTCTAGGTTAGTTGCGAGCACATCGGCGCTCGCCGAGCCGCTGTCAACATCGACGGCCACCAACGCCGCCGTGGTCTCGATGGCAATGCGCCCGCCGGACGGCAGCGGCACCTCGCGGGCCTCGGCGCTGGCCAGGGCGTCGCCCACATCGCCGCGCTCGAACAGGTCGCTACCCTCGCCCGTCGTCTGGATGCGACCGACGATCTCTGGATCGATCGTCGCGGCGGCAGCCCGCGCTAAGCGGGCGCCTTCGGCGTCGCCGAAGATGAAGGCGGTCCCGCCGTCGTCGAAGGCGCAGAGGACGCGCCGCAATCCCGGTTCGGCATGCAGGCATCGCGGCGGCGTCCCATCGGCCTGCGCGGCCGCTGCCCGCCACAAGCTCCGCAGCGTCGACAGCTCGGACTGCAGCGAAGCCGCCGTCGCGGTCCGCGCATGTGCGCGCAGAACGACGCCCTCGTCCGACTGCAGCATCGGCCTGACAATCTCCGTCAGTCGCGTCGCATCGGCCTTGCCCAGCCGTCGCGACGGCGCAACGCCCTTCTCACGCGGCAGCAGCACGAGGAAGCGCCCTTCGATCGCGAGGCGGGTCGAAACGCGCGGCGCCTTGCCGGAAGCGGCGGCTTCGACGAGCTGGACGACGACCGCCTTACCCTCTTCCGGCGTGCTCTTCGCAACGTTCAGAAAGGCCGGCGCGCCGAGGCCGATCTCGACGAATGCGGCATTCATCGCGGCCACCCGGCGCACCACGCGCCCGAGATAGAGGCTGCCGATGCTTCCCTTAGTTTCGCGCGGCACGGTCATGACATCGATCAGCCGGCCGCGCGCCAACGCCGCGGCGCGATAA
>DATAAP010000504.1:0-22392 GCA_036260035.1 Alphaproteobacteria bacterium
ACGAGCAGGGCAACCACATCGTCGACTACGTCGAGGGCCAGGACATCATGGCCTGGGTCACCCAGGGCCCGATCACCGACCGGACGGTCGAGCACCTGGGCAGGTCCGACGTCGGCATCGCCATGCTCCGCAAGCAGTTCAAGCAGCAGCTGGCCGCGGTCGCCGCCGGCCGCGACCCGATCGCCGTGGTCCGCGACCCGGCCACGAACGCCCGCATCGACCTGCCGTGTGAGAAGAACAAGTTCGGCGCCGGAGCCGACTTCGCCCTCCAGTGGATGAACCTCGGCTTCACCCGCTACTCGCCTCAGCTGGAGGACCTGCTCAGGCTCCACACCGAGGCGGCCAAGGTCCGGGCCAATGCCTGAGGCAGAGATCCTGCCCGAGGACCCGCACCCGCTGCCTCCGCCGACGGCCACCTTCGCCCGCGACGCCGAGCGGCACCTGCTGGACGCCCCCCGGCACTGCCCCCGCTGCGGCGCCGCCATCGGCGGCCCCGGCGGCCTGGTGGTCGAGTGGTGGGCCGCCACCGACCGCGTCTTCTACTGCTGGTGCCGCTCCTGCGACTGGACCGGCACCGTGGTCCAGGTCGACCGCCACATCGGCCACGAGGCCACCGGCTAGCCCGCCGCGGCCGGCGGGCCAGCCTCGACGACGGCCTCGACCTCGACCGCGAACCCGAGCGGCAGGGCGGCCACCCCGACCGCCGTGCGGGCGTGCTTGCCAGCCTCGCCGAACACCTCGACCAGGAGGTTCGAAGCGCCATTGACGACCTGCGGATGGTCGGTGAAGTCGGGAACGGCATTGACGAAGCCGCCTATGCGCACGCACCGCTTCACGCGGTCGAGGTCGCCGCTGCAGGCGTTCCTGAGATGGGCGATGATGTTGAGCGCGCAGAGGCGCGCGGCCTTCTGGCCGTCTTCGACGCCGAACTCGCGGCCGAGCTTGCCGACGAATTCGCGCTTGCCGTTATTGAGCGTGATCTGACCGGCGATGAAGACGAGATTGCCCGTCTGGACGGTGGGGACATAGTTCGCGGCGGGGGCGCTGGCATCGGGCAGCGTGATGCCGAGCTGCTTCAGGCGGGCGTCGATCTTTCCGGGCATATCGTCCTCGTTGCCTTAGGGTGCGGCGGAGCATACAAGCGCGGCGCGGGACGATCCAGCCGCGCTTACTGCCACAATCTCGCCGCCCGTGCGCGGCAGACTGCCGGCTAGAGGAGAGCAATGATGCGTCTTTTTGCGATCGTCGGAGCCTTTGTTGCCAGCGTGCTTGCGGCCGGTGCAGCGGGCGCTGCGAACGTGCTCGATCTGCAGACCGAGTATTCCGCGGCCAGCGCGATCCAGACGCCAAAAGGCGTCCAGCGAGGCAGGGTATGGCGCACGCCTACGTCGCTGCGCCACGAGCTGACGGAGGAGGGCCGCAGCCATACGGTGATCGCGCGCATCGACCGCAAGCTCGCTTGGCTGCTGGTGCCCGAACAGAAGCTCGCCATCGAGCTTGGCCTCGACAATTTCGGCTTGCCGGCGGAACTGCTGACCGGCCAGGGAATCAAGCAGACGCCGGTCGGGCAGGAGACGATTGCTGGGCGGCGCACTACGAAGGTTCGCGTCGAGCGCGCGGGCAATCAGAACGGCAATGGCCGCTTCGACGGCCACGTGTGGACCACCGCCGAAGGCATCATCATGAAGGTGGTTGGCTCCGGTGAGAACCAGGGCCGCCGCGGCACCGTGGACATCAGCTTCTCCGACGTGAAGGTCGGACGCCAGGACCCGGCGCTGTTCGAGCTGCCGACAGGTTATCGGCGTCTCGCGCTGGTCGGCGTAGACTTCGAATCGCTGCTCGCCGGGCTGGAGCAGTTCAAGTCATTGGGTACGCCCAAGCAGAGCAAGTCCGCTCCCCGCTAAGGAACGCCGCCGCAGCAGGGCCGTTGGTTCGGGGCTATGCGTGCCCCGAGGACGACCGAGACGGACGGTATGGCGTGACCCTAGCCATTTGGCTGGCAGTCCTGCTCGCCGGCATCGCCGCCATCCAGTGGGGCGCGCAGCGACTGACCGGGTTGCTCGACGTGCTCCGCGTGCGGTTCGGCCTCGCCGAGACGGCGTGCGGCGCCCTGCTGGCGCTGGGGACGGCGAGTCCGGAGATCTCGATCAACATCGCCGCGGTCGCGTTCGGCTGGCCAGGCATCGGCCTCGGCACGGCGCTCGGCTCCAACGTGCCGGCGCTGCCGCTGATGCTGAGCATCGGCTATCTCTCCATGCGCTGGCACGCCGCGCGCAATCGCCGACGGGGCAAGCCGCCGCCGATTCCGTTCGGGACCGGCGATCCCGCGCTGCAGCTCAAGAGCTACTCCGTCTTCGTGCAGGCGTTGCCCTACTTGGGCATGGTCGCGTTTGTCGCATTGCTGACTCTGCCGCCGCCCTGGGCGGGCCTGCAGACGATTGATGGCGTGCTGCTGCTCATTGCCGCCGGCGCGTACATGGCGCAGGCGCTGTTCCGCCGGCGGGGAGAGCCGGACCCGCGTCGCAAAATCAAGAGGCACGTACTCATTGCGCTCGTCGGCATCGCAATCATCGGTGCCGGCGCCGTGGCCGCCGTTCAGGCCACGAATGTGATCGGCGATTCCCTCGGCATTTCGCCCGTGGTCGCCGGGCTATTCATCACCGGGCTGCTCTGCGCGCTGCCCGAATCGATCGCCGCCTGGCCGCTCGCGCATGATGGACGTGCAACCACGACCGCTTCGACGACGATTGCCGATGGCACGCTTTCGATCTCGCTCGCCTTCGTGCCGCTGGCATTGAGCGGAACGCCGATTGGAGACGTGGCGCTCTACACGGTCAATCTCGTCGCGATCTTCGCGTTGGTGTCGCTCTACGTGTTCATCAACCGGCGCAAACCGAGCGGCTATGCGACGGGGTGGGAAGTGGCCCTGATGGACATGGTCTACCTGGCCTATCTCGCTGCGGTTCTGTTTCTGCTTCTGCACCCGGTGGCAGGCTAAGCTTGGCCGTTGTTAAGCCGGAGTAAACCAACGGATGGCATGGTCCCGCTCACAGGGAGCGACCAATGCGCATCGAAATCTGGGGCTGGAGAAATACGAATTGCTGGGCCGGCGTGGTGGGAGCGGCCATTGCCGCCAGCATGCGCCTGCTGCTGCATGGAATGGCGCCGTCGGAGGCCACCGGGCTCGCCTCGATCGACTGGATGCCTGACGAGATCACCATTCTGGTCGCCGCGGTTCTTGGCGGCGCATCGGGACTCACCGGCGCGATGCTGGTCGACCTGTTGAGCCCGCGCGATGGCTGACTCTGGTCAGAATCCACCGACGATCGCGTGATAGGCGATGCCGGTCAGCGCGCAGCCGCCGAGCACCGTCACCATCCCGAGCTTGAACCGGAACAGCGCTAGGACGGCCGCACCCGTCAGCACCATTGCCGCGATATCGGCCGAGGCGAGCCGCGGCACCTGCAGCTGCATGCCGGCCACCTGGTGCACGACGACGTCAGCGAACAGCGTGTGCAGGCCGAACCAGATCGCCAGGTTGAGGATGACGCCGACGACGGCCGCGGTGATCGCCGCGAGGGCGGCACTCAGCGCGCGGTTTCCGCGCAAGGCCTCGATATAGGGCGCGCCGAGGAAGATCAGCACGAAGCTGGGAACGAAGGTGACCCAGGTCGCGAGGAGCCCGCCCCATGTGCCTGCTAGCAAAGGATCCGACAATCCGGCGTGGCGGAACGCCGCCATGAATCCCACGAACTGCAGCACCATGATAAGCGGGCCAGGCGTCGTCTCCGCCATGCCGAGACCATCGAGCATTTCGCCCGGCGCCAGCCAGCCGTAATCCTCCACCGCCGCCTGTGCGACATAGGCGAGCACGGCATAGGCGCCGCCGAACGTCACGACCGCCATTTTGCTGAAGAAAATGCCGATCTGCGTGTAGACATGCGCGGCGCCGAGCGTCGACAGGAGCGCGGCGACCGGGCCGAACCAGAGCAGCAGGCCGATCGCGGCGACTTTGACCGACCACATGGTGCCGGGCCGCGTATGCGGTGGCGTGGTCTCGCCAAGCAGGCTCTCGGCATCGGCGATGACCTTGCCCGAGCTTGCGCCGTGTCCGCCCGCGACGAGGAAGGCCTCCATGCCGGAACGCCCGCCAATAAACCCGAGCAGGCCGGCGCCGAGCACGATGATCGGAAAAGGAATGTCGAAGAAGAAGATGGCGATGAACGCCGCAGCCGCAAGCGCCACCATCAGCTGGTTCTTGAGGGCGCGCTTGCCGATGCGCACGACAGCTTCGAGCACAATAGCAAGCACGGCAGCCTTCAATCCGAAGAACAGCGCCTGCACGAAGCCGACCTTGCCGAAGGCGGCATAGATCCAGCTCAGGATCATGAGGGCAACGATGCCCGGCAACACGAACAACGTGCCGGCGACGATGCCGCCCCAGGTGCGGTGCATCAGCCAGCCGATATAGATCGCGAGCTGCGTCGCCTCGGGGCCGGGCAGCAGCATGCAGTAATTGAGCGCGTGCAGGAACCGGTTCTCGCCGATCCAGCGCTTCTCCTCGACGATGATGCGGTGCATGACCGCGATCTGCCCGGCCGGGCCGCCGAAGCTCAGCGCGGCGACGCGCATCCACACTTTAAGGGCCTCGGCGAATGACATGCCGTGGGAAGGCACGGATTGTGCCGGCGTGCCGGAGCGGGCGAGCGGCCTTGCCATGGGGTCTATTTCTCGCGCGCTTGGCGGAAATAGGCATATAGCGAATCGAACGCCTCCATGCCACGGGCAATCCGCTGGTTGTCGTCGGCTGTCGCCATGGCGATTCCGGCGATCAGACGCGCTATGCCCGATGCCTCCTCGCGACCATATTTCGCATCCTTGAGGTCGATGTCGTGGACGATCTCGGCGATCGCGGCGAGGGCCGGGTCGCGCAGCCCGCACCGCGCCATCAGCACCTCGAAGGTGCAGCGGTCGCCTTCATGCGTGTATTCGGCCTCGAACATATCGAAGCGCAGCTCGCCGGGCCGCGGCGTATAGCCTCTGCCGGAAACGAACTTCAGCTTCGCTTCCGGGTCGATGAAGCGTCGGATCAACCAAGCCGAGGCAATGCGGTCGATCTGCACGCCCTGGCGCGTCACCCACACGCGGCCCTTCAGCGCGGAAGAACTTGCAGCGGCGCTCACGGGTCTCTCCTCCGGTGAAAGTCTCGCTTCGAGTGCGGCGATGAGCCCCTCGGAGGGCTCTCGGCCGGCCGCGCCGAAGAAATCGATGGCGGCGATCTGTTCGAGGCGGGCGCGGAGCTTCGCGACCTGTGGCCGCATCGCGGTGATGCGGTCCGCCGATTTCGCCTTGAGCGTCTTGGCCAGGAGACGTGCCTCGTTGGCAACCTCTTCATACGCGGCGTCGCGGGCTGCGTCGAAGCGGGCGCGGACTTCGGCATCGGAAAGGCCGTCGACCAGCCGCGCCTCGCACACCATCGCCTCGCCGCCGCCCTCCACGATCTCACGCATGAGCCAGGCGAAATCTTCCTGCGTCTGGTCTCCGTTCGGCAGGGCGTAGACGCCGTGCTTGACGGGAACGGCGCCTATGCCTTGGAGGCGACGCCATACCTTGACGCGCAGATAGGCGGGCTTGGCCGGCAGCTGGTGCACCAGCAGCAGCCAGCGGTCCGTCGCGCTGACCCCTCTTTCGCTCATCGGCGAACAGTAACCTGTTTTCTCGGTGACGGCAACAGTTGTATCCTACGTGATTCACCTGTATCATATACATCGCATTGAGCAGGGAGGAAGCCGATGGCGTATCGAGTGCAGCCGCTACCGTTCAAACCGAGCCGCCTCAATGGGCTTTCGGAGCGCCTGCTGGCGAGCCATTACGAGAACAACTATGGCGGCGCCGTGCGGCGCCTCAACGCGATCGAGAGCCGTCTTGCTGCGCTCGATTGGGACAAGTCCCCGATTTTCGAGATCAACGGACTCAAGCGCGAGCAGCTGATCGCCGCAAACTCGATGATCCTCCATGAGGCATATTTCGCGAGCCTGGGCGGGTCGGGCGACCCGGGTGGAGCGCTGGCGATGGCGCTGGAGCGCGATTTCGGCAGCGTTGCCGCATGGCGGCGCGAGTTCACGGCGATGGCCAAGGCACAGGGCGGCGGGTCTGGTTGGACGCTGCTGACTTGGTCGCCGCGGCTCGGGCGCCTAAGCAATGTCTGGGCCGCCGATCACACGCACACGCTGGGCGACGGCGCGGTCGTGCTCGCCGTCGACATGTACGAGCACGCCTATCACCTGGACTTCGGCGCAAAGGCGGCGGCCTACGTCGACGCCTTCATGCGCAACGTGGCCTGGGAGCGGGTTGCGCAGCGCTATCAGGCTGGGGTCGAGCGCACGCTGGCGCAAGCGGCCGCCGATCCGGCCGAGATCAGCGCGGAAGCCCTGCGCGATCTGATCGCGCGGAAGGAGGATGTCATCCTGCTCGATGTGCGCAAGCCGGAGGACCTCGCCAACGGCAGCGACATGCTTCCGGGTGCGAAGCACCGCAATCCGGAGCAGTTCGAAGCCTGGGCGGCGTCCTTGCCGAAGGACAAGCCGATCGTGGCCTACTGCGTCTACGGCTTCCAGGTCAGCCGCGATCCCGTCGCGGCTCTGCGCCAGCGCGGCTATGACGCGCGCTCGCTGGCCGGCGGCATCGCCGCCTGGCACGCGATCGGTGCCCCGACGACGCCAAAAGGAGGTGCCTCATGAAATGGGTCACGCGCGAGCGCCCGAAGATCGACCGCATCGCCTGCCCGTGGCTGATCGATCGCTTCATCGACGACGATCCGGATTTTCTCTATGTGCCGAGCGACCGCGTGCTGAAGGTTGCGGAGGAGACGGGCGCGGTTCCTTACGACATCCCCGGCGTCAAGTTCAGCCATATCGGCGAGCGCTGCAGCTTCGATGCCTTTCTCGCCGAGTACAAGTTGGATGATCCCGCACTGCAGATGCTTGCACGGATCGTTCGCGGCGCCGATACGTCACGCCTCGACCTGACGCCGCAATCGGCGGGGCTGTTCGCCATCTCGCTCGGCCTGGGCGCGGTGTTTCCGGACGATCACGAGATGCTGCGTCACGGCATGGTGCTCTACGACTCGCTCTACGCTTGGTGCTGCAGCCTGCAGGGAGAGACGCACAACTGGCCGCCAGAGGCATAACGCCTTCCAAGAGGGAGCTTCCAATGCGTCAAAAGATCGCCCCGATTCCCTTCCGGCCGTGGATGCTGAGCGGCCTGTCCGAGCGGATGGTAGTCAGCCACTACGAAAACGACTATGGCGGCGCGGTGCGGGCGCTGAACGCGTTGCGCGGCGAATTGCAGGCGCTGAGCGGCGCCGGCGCGTCGAGCGCGCTGATCCGGTCGCTCAAGCGCGAAGAGCTCTCCGCGATGGACTCCATCGCGTTGCACGAGCTGTACTTCTCAACGCTAGGGGGCGAGGGGCGGATGACGGCCGGAGCAGCGGCGCGGTTGGAGGCCGATTTCGGCTCGGTCGAAGCCTGGCGCGACGAGTTCATCGCCATGGCGCAGGCGCTGCGCGGCGGCTTGGGCTGGGCTCAGCTGAGCTACTCGCATCGCGATCGTCGCCTCTACAATCACGCCGGCGGCGAGACCCAGGCGATCGTCGATGCCACGCCGATCCTCGTGCTCGACATGTACGAGCACGCCTATCACATGGATTTCGGCGCTAACCTGACCGCCTATGTCGACGCCTTCATGCGCAATGTCGACTGGAAGGTCATCGAGAAGCGGTTGGAGCGCGCCGAGGCGCGGGCGCCGTTGCCCGAAGGCGAAGCAGCCGAGAGTTCAGTCCCGGTGTCGGTCGACGAGATCACCGCGGCATACGATGCCGCCGCGATCGCGCGCCTCGGCCTTCCGTCCGTCTCCGTCGAGGAACTGTTCGATGCGCTTGCCGAGGACGAGAAGGCACAGGTAGTCGACGCGCGGCCGCGCCACTATTTCTCCCGGAACGTCGATATGATGCGCGCGGCGGTCTGGCGAGATCCGAACCGGATCGACCAGTGGGCGAAGGAGCTTTCGCCGGACAAGCCCGTCTTCGTGTACTGCGCTTACGGGTATCACGTCGGGTGCAGCGTCACCGCTGCGCTGCGGCAGCGCGGCTTCGATGCGAGATTCCTTCGCGGCGGGCTCTCGGCCTGGTATGCCGCCGGCGGCGAACGCGTGCTCAAGACGCCGGACCCGAACGCCATCGCGGTGTGACGCGCGTTAAGGGCGGCGGCGTTGCATCAGCAGGTGTGCGATTGGCCTAGCGCTCCTGGCGCGGCCGCTCGGTAGGGCCGGATGCGCCGAGGTGAAAGCCGGACAGTGTGCGCTCGTCGTTGACCATGCGCCACGACAGCATCTTCTGCGCATAGTGCAGCATCGTTTTGGCATAGCGAGGATCGCCGGCGAGATTGCGCAGCTCGTCGGGATCGTTCTCCAAATCGAAAAGCAGCGGCGGCAGCGCCGCGAAATGCACGTATTTGTAGCGATTGTCGCGGATCACGTTGAGACAGCATTCGTCGAGCCGCAGGCCGAGCGCGCGTTCCGGCGCGCCGCCGACCACGTCGCGGAAGTCGAATTCCCAGTGCACCTCCTCGCGCCAGCGCCGCGGCGTCTCGCCGCGCAGCCACGGCGCGAGCGAGGCGCCGTCGCATTGCACGGGAATTGCGCGACCGGCGAGATCGAGGATTGTCGGCATCAGATCGACCGCTTCGGTGAACGAATTGACGACGCGGCCGCGTGTGCCGCCCGGCGCACGCACGATCAACGGAATGTGGAAGGCCTGATCGAAATAGCCTTCCTTACCTAGATACCAGTGGTCGCCAAGCATCTCGGCATGGTCGCAGCTGAAGACGATCAGCGTGTCCTCGTACTGGCCGGTTTCCTTCAGATACGCGATCACGCGGCCAATCTGGTCGTCGACTTCGCTGATCAGACCGTAATACGTAGCGCGGAGCTGGCGCAGATGAGCGTCCGGCATCATGGCCGCCTTGCGTTCGCGCGACAGATGCCACGCGAGGTACGGGTGCTGCGCCGCCTCCTCGTCGGCCGTCGCGGCGCGCCGGAATCCCGGCGCCGCGTCGGGGTGGTACATCTTGTTGTACGGCTCCGGCGCTATGAAGGGCGGGTGCGGCCGCAGATAGACAAGGTGGAGGCACCACGGCTCGTCGTGGTGCGCGGCGATGTAGTCGAGCGCCGCATCCGTCGTGAAGGCCGTGTCGCTGTGCTCGGCCTTATATAGCGCCGGCGCGTAGGTGGGCCCGCGCGCATCCGCGTCGGGATAGCCGGCGGCGGGCCGCGAGGCGCCTTCGCGGCCGCGGGCCGACACGTCGTAGCCGAGCCGGCGCAGATAGGCGAGCCAGGCGACCGGGTCCTCCGGTAGCAGCAGCACCGGCGTGAAACCCGGCATCACGCCTTCATAGGTGCGCAGCGCCGGGTCCTCCGGATCGCGGCCGCGCGGATCGGCGCTGGTGTCGGTGTAGCCGATCAGGCCGGGATCGTAGCCGGCCTTCCGCAGCTCGCGCGCGAGGTTGGTGAAGCGGGCATCCAGCGGCGTGCCGTTGCGCGCCGAGCGGTGATTTTGCAGGTACATGCCGGTCAGGATCGATGCGCGGCTCGGCCCACAGGGCGAGGCCTGCGCATAGTGCTGCGCGAAGAGCACGCCCTCCTGCGCCAGCGTGTCGAGTGTGGGCGTGCGCACGACCGGATGCCCGACCGCAGAGAGCGAGTCGGCCCGCCACTGATCCGCAAGAATGAACAGGATGTTCTTCGGCCGCCGCATGCCGCGCCCCGCGAGTCGCCGGCACGCAGCGTAGCGTCAGCGCGTTTCCGTCAGCAAGGCACGATCATCTCGGGATGATGCTGATGCCGCCGCTGACCTCGAGCACTGCGTATTTGATCTGGTCCATGCGCTCCAGCCCCTGCAGCCGCCGCGCGGCCTCGAGGACTTCCTCCTCGCGCACGCGCGCCTTGTCCATCAGCGCCTTCAGGGGCCGCCCATGGTCGACCAGGATCGTCGGCACGCCTTCGATGATGCGGTTTGCAGCTTCCGAATGCTGCTTCCATAGCGACATTCCGACGTCGATCGCCAGCAGGGTGATGATCACTAGGAAAGCATTGGTCAGCGAGAAGTCCTCGCCGAGCAATGCCTGCTGCGTCGCCTCGCCGATGATCAGCAGCAGCACGAAATCGAAACTCGTCATTTCGCTGAGAGTGCGTCGACCGGCGATCCGGAACACGATAAGCAAGACGATGTAGATCGCCACTGCACGCAGAACTGAGTCCATGCTTCACCTCATGGATAGACCCACTGACGGATGGTGTGCGCAGGGCCGTCGCGCAGCCCGACCTGCGCGGTAAGCAGGCCCATCCGCCGCGGCTTGGCGTGCAGGACGACCGTCAGTTCGCCCGGCTGCCGGTCGGTCCGGAAGCGCAGGACCACCGAGTCGGGCGCCAGGCCGGTGCCATCGGCCGGCGGCATCGTTGATGGAAGCTCCAGGCTCTGGAGGGCAGCGCCCGAGAGGATGACTGCCAGCTCGTCGTTGCGGGCAAGCCGGCGGTCGGCGCGGATCACGAGATTCGTCGCCGCGTGGAGGCGCGCGAAGCGCTCGTACTCGATACGCAGGCCGCTCGCCTCGGATCCTGCTTCGGCGCGGCTCAGCGGGCCCGAGCCGAACGCCCCGGCGAGGGCGGCCAACACTAAGATCGCGAATATCGCCCAGCCGACGCGCTGCACGCGCCAAGTGCGGCGCTGCAAGCCGAGATCCGCCTCGGTCTGAATATCCGACTCGGGTTGTTTGGTTCGCACGGCCATGCCGACTCAAACCGGAACTGCGGCGGCGCGTTCCAGGTGAGTCGGAAGAGGTAAGCCGAACTACCTCCGGATGAGCGGATCAGCCGCGATAGACCGGCTCGGGCTGTGCGAAGAACCCGTGCAGAATGTGGTAGACGAGCATGTAGTTCTTCTGCTGGAAGCTGGCATGCGAAATGCCCGGCATTACAGCGAAGTGCTTGTCCGGGTTCGGCAGGCGCTTGAAGAACTCGATCAGGTCGTCGAATCCGGCAATGCCGTCCCACTGGCCGCGCATAACGATGGTAGGCATGGTGATCTTCTCCGGGTCGACGACCGGCAGGTTGGCGCACATGTCGACGTAGGTGCCGGTCGGTACCGAGTCGTCGAGCGCCGTGATCGCATCGGCGAACGCCTCAATGACGCGGTCCTCGGCGGTGCCGGGATGGTCGCGGTTGAAGATCGAATAGACGAAGGCCTTGTCGATCGGCCGGCGGTTCTTGGCCCGGAATTCCGGCAGCTTTTTCTTCCGCTCGGCGAGGGTGGGACTGCCCTCGCCAGTCCACACCATCGCGTCGAGCGCCAGGCGCCTGACCAGCTCCGGATTGCGCTGCGCGAACAAGGCCGCGCGCAGCGCTCCCGACGAGATGCCGTAGACCAGCAGCTTGCGCGAACCGCGCACCTTCGCGATGTACTTCGCGGCGGCCAGGCAGTCGTCGGCGCCGTACGAGATCGGCGCGTTGTTGTCACGGTCCTTGGTGGAGCGGCCGTAACCTTCCATGTCGACGCACCAAGTGTCGAAGCCGCGCTTGGCGAACCAGTCCATCACCGACGAGTCCGGGCGCCCGGGTACGTGCAGGTCGAAGGTCGGCTGCGAGGCCATTGACGAGCCGTGCACGAACAGGATGGTGCCTTGCGTGCGCGCCGGGTCGCCGACGCACTTGTTCCACAGGAAGAGCTCTACGTCGCCCTTGCTGGTCCAGTGCTCCGTACCCTTGATCGGCGTAGTCGTCGCGGTGTCGTTCATCGGATGCCTCGTCGTCGCTGTCGGCGTGCAAGCTAGTACGAAGCGGCGGCGCAGGAAAGGGGCGCCAATACGCGCCAATTCGGCTATGTAGTCCCAATGACTTTGGCACTTCCGGCCGTGCTGCTCCTCGTCGCGGCCACCTCGTTCTTCTCCGGGATTTTCGGCGTCGCGGGCGGGATGATCCTGATGGGCGGGCTCGTCTACCTGCTGCCGGTGTCGCAATCGATGCTGGTACATGGGCTCGCGCAGACGATGTCGAACGGGGCGCGGGTCGTGCAGTGGCGGAGCTTCATCGATTTCCGGATCGTCTGGCGCTTCCTCGCGGGCGCCGCGGTTTCGGTGGCCGTGCTGGCCGTGGTGCGCTTCGTGCCTTCGAAGACGCTGGTGCTGTTCCTGCTCGGCGCGTCGATCCTGACGATGCTCTCGCTTCCGAAGGACTGGGCGCCCAAGATCACCAATCCTGTCGTCGCGGTCGTGTGCGGCATCCTTGCCGCGGCGCTGATGCTGACGGCCGGAGTTTCGGGCACGTTCGTCGACCAGTTCTTTGTGCGCACGGCGCTCGACCGCCGAATCGTGGTCGCCACCAAGGCGACGATGCAGACCGTGCTCCACGCCGTGAAGGTCGTTTACTTTGGCGCCTTCGCCGCGTTCGGGATCGACGAGACGATGATCGGCGTGCTCGCCATCGTGCCCATCGTCGCCGTGCTCGCCTCCAATCTCGGCGGCAAGGTGCTGGAGCGCATGACCGACAAGCAGTTCTACTGGTGGATCCAGCGCATCGTCTTCTGCCTCGGCGTGTTCTACGTTGCCGTGGCGCTCAAGCAGTGGCTTTGGCACTAGCGCCGTCGCGCCACGGACCGAGCTGCTTCAGCAGCGGCTCGCGGCGCTCTAGCCACCAGCCCGGCTGCACCGGCCAGGCATCGAAAGAGCGGCTGCCGAACGAACTCTCCAGCTCCGCCTGCGCGTGCAGCGCCCAGTTCGGGTCGTAGAGCGCCTCGCGCGCAACCGCGATCAGATCGGCGTGGCCGGCGCGCAGGATCGCTTCGGCCTGCGCCCCCGCGACGATGAGGCCGACCGCCATTGTGGCGATGCCGGCTTCGGCGCGGATGCGCTCAGCGAACGGCACCTGGTGGCCGTAATAGCGCGGGATCTTGGCGTTGGTCGCCGGTCCGGTGATGCCGGCCGAGGAAGCGTCGACGACATCCACGCCGCGTGCCTTGAGTTCGCACGCGAACGCGACCGTGTCCTCGACGGTCAGCCCGCCCTCGACATAGTCGGTGGTGGAGACGCGCATGAAAAGCGGCCGCTCCGCCGGCCACGCGCCGCGCACCGCCTCAACGACTTCGAGCGGGAGCCGCATCCGCCCGGCGCTGTCGCGGCCATATTCGTCGGTTCGCTTGTTCGACCAGGGCGACAGAAACTCGTGCAGCAGATAACCGTGGGCACCGTGGATCTCGATCATGTCGAAGCCGGCGCGCAGCGCGCGTCTGGCCGCCGCGGCGAAAGCATCGACCACGCCGCGGATGTCGGGCACGGTCATCTCGCGTGGGCTAGGCCAGCCTTCGGCAACCGGCAGCGCGCTTGGCGCCACGGTCTGCCATGGCTGCTCGCCACGGGCGCGGTCGCTGTCGTCGACCGGGCCGTTGCCGTGCCACGGGCGCTGCGAACTCGCCTTGCGGCCGGCATGGCCGAGCTGAATGCCGGCGGCCGCGCCGTTCGACTTGAGGAAAGCGGTGATGCGCGCGAAGCCCTCGATCTGGTCATCGTGCCACAGGCCGGTGTCGCCGTGCGTGATGCGGCCCTCTGGCGCGACCGCCGTCGCCTCGGCGATCACCAAGCCGGCGCCACCCAGCGCGAACCGGCCGAGATGGACGAAGTGCCAGTCCGTCGTGCGGCCATCGACAGCCGAGTACTGGCACATCGGCGAGATGACCACGCGGTTCTTCAGCGTCAGGCCACGCAAGGTCAGGGGCGAGAACAGCATAGTCATCGCGTTCACCGGTTTAGCGAAGTCCTCTTCCCGTGAGGGAAGCATCGCGTTCAGCAAAACGCCCGCCGGTCGGGGACGGGCGGGCGCAGGTCTGCCGCCGAAAGTTCAGCCAGAGCTGGCCGCCTTGGTCAAGCCGGTTTCTTTCCCGCCTTGCCCGCCTCGTAGCGCGCCTTGGTCTCGGCGTTCATGGGATAGAGGCCGGGCAGCGGCACGCCCCTGTCGACCTCGTCCATGATCCAGCCTTCCATGCGCTCCTGTTCGGGTGCGGCCGAAACGACATGGTCGACCAGAGCGGCCGGAATCAGCACGGCGCCGTCCTGGTCGACCACGACGATGTCGTCCGGGAACACGGCGACACCGCCGCACGCAATCGGCTGCTGCCACGCGACGAAGGTGAGGCCGGCGACCGAGGGAGGCGCCGCGCCGCCCTGGCACCACACCGGCAGGCCGGTGCCGAGCACGCCCGCCACGTCGCGCACGACGCCGTCGGTGACCAGGCCCGCGACGCCGCGCTTCTTCATGCGCGCGCACAGGATATCGCCGAAGATGCCGGCATCGGTCACACGCATCGCATCCGCGACGGCGATGCAGCCCGGCGGCATCGCTTCGATCGCCGCGCGTGTGGAGATGGGCGAGGCCCAGGATTCCGGGGTGGCAAGGTCCTCTCGCGCCGGCACGAAGCGCAGCGTGAACGCCGGGCCGACGAGACGCGGCTGGTTCGGCGCCAGCGGCCGGGTGCCGCGCATCCAGACGTTGCGAAGGCCCTTCTTGAGCAGGATGGTCGTGATGGTCGCGGTGGAGACAGCGGACAGGGTGTCGCGGATCGTGGTGTCGAACGGCATTCGGGACTCCGGTGGCAAACAGCGGCGCTACACTGCTGCCATCGGCGGCGCAGGTCAAATCGTCTTCGCCCTGGCTGCGGCACCTAGCGGTCGCGGCGTCGGTCTCGTCTTCAATGCGCCGGCGATGCGCAGCCGAGCTGTGATGCGCCGCCGCGCTTAGGCGCAGGAACCGCGCTGCCGCTCTCCCGTTCAGCAGGCGGACAGACCACGCGGTGAATCCCATGCATGCAGCTTCACGCGCCGGGACCGCGGCCTTGGCGGTTCTTTTTCTGACATCCTGCGGTGATACCGCTCGCGTGCCGGAGGAGGCGAGCTTCGGCCCGAACCCAAGCCTGCCCGCGCCGACGAAATCGCTGGTGCCGACCGTCAAGATCGCCACCGCCCGCGGCTGGGCACAGGACGGCGCGCCTGTGGCTACCAGCGATCTTGCAGTCACTGCCTATGCGCGGGGGCTGGATCATCCGCGCTGGCTCTACGTTCTGCCCAACGGCGACGTGCTGGTCGCCGAGACCAATGCGCCGGAGCGGCCGGAGCAAGCGAAGGGTGTCAAAGGCTGGTTCTTCCGCAAGGCGCAGCAGCGCGCGGGCGCGGCCGTGCCGAGCGCCAACCGCATTACCTTGCTGCGCGACGGAGACGGCGACGGCGTTGCGGAGACACGCAGGGTGTTCCTGCAGGGGCTCAATTCGCCGTTCGGCATGGCGCTGATCGGCGAAAATTTCTATGTCGCCAACACCGACGCGATCGTGCGCTTTCCGTATCATGGCGGCGAGACGGAGATCCGCGAACCCGGCGTGAAGGTCGCCGACCTTCCGGGCGGCGCGATCAACCATCACTGGACGAAGAACATCATCGCAAGCCGCGACGGCACGCGGCTCTATGCGACGGTCGGCTCCAACAGCAATGTCGCGGAGCGCGGGTTGGAGGCGGAAGAGAACCGCGCCGCGATCCTGGAGATCGATCTCACGAGCGGGACCTCGCGCGTGTTCGCGTCGGGCCTGCGCAACCCCAACGGCATGGACTGGGAGCCGCGTACCGGCGCGCTCTGGACGGTCGTGAACGAACGCGACGAGCTCGGCAGCGACCTCGTCCCTGACTATCTCACCTCCGTGAAGGACGGCGCCTTCTACGGCTGGCCGTTCAGCTATTTCGGCCAGCATGTCGACGCGCGCGTGAAACCGCCGCGGCCGGACATGGTGGCGAAGGCGATCGCTCCGGACTACGCGCTCGGCAATCATACCGCATCGCTCGGCCTAGCCTTCGCGCGCGGCAGGCTTCTGCCAGCGCGCTATCGGGAAGGCGCCTTCATCGGTCAGCACGGCTCGTGGAACCGCAATCCGCCCAGCGGGTACAAGGTGATCTTCGTGCCGTTCGCAGACGGGCAGCCGTCGGGGCCGCCGATCGACGTTTTGACCGGCTTCGTCAACGCCGAGAACGAGGCGCTCGGCCGGCCCGTCGGCGTCGCTTTCGACCGCATCGGCGCGTTGCTCGTCGCCGACGACGTCGGTAATGCGATCTGGCGCGTGACGCCGGCGGGGCGCACCGCGCACGCCGATTAGCATCCTCTGCGATCGACTTGGTTTCCCGCGCCGCCTCCCGCGGTGTATCGTCCGCGCGCGAAGGAGGCGGCGCGATGGACGAGGCATGGAAGCGGATGCGGGCGCGGTATGAAGAGGCCTATCGCGCGATGCTGCGCGGCGATCCGGAGCCGTTCAAGGCGCTGTGGTCTCACAAGGACGACATCTGCCTGTTCGGCGCATTGGGAGGCATGGAACAAGGCTGGTCCGAAGTGCGCCCGCGCTATGGCTGGGTCAGCAAGGCGGTGATCGCGGAGGGGACGCGGATCGAGAATCTGCTGACGCAGATCAGCGGCGACGTCGCCGTCGCGGTCGATCTGGAGCATATGGTGCGCACGGTCGACGGCAAGCGCATTCCGCGCACGCTGCGCGTCACGCACTGCTATCGCCGCGAGGGCGGCGAGTGGAAAATTTTCCACCGCCACGGCGACGAGCTGCGACCCGCCTCGGCAAAGATCGGATAGGGCGCGAACGCCCTAAGCGAACACGCGCGCGAGCCGCTGGTAGACTACGGCGCCACGCGCATCGCTCCGCACGCCGACGAAGCCGTCGGCGAGGGCGGCGAGGTGCTGCACCTTGTCGCGTGCTTCGACCAGCCGCTTCTCGCGCGGATCCGAGGTGATGCGCGCGACGCCGAGGCCGGCAACGAGGCCGATGAGCGGCTGGCCCTCGCGCTCGATCAGGCCCGCGAGCACGAGGCCCGCGCCGAGCAGGTTCGACCAGCTCGCCTGGTTGTGCAGATGCGAGGCCGCACAAGCCCAGCGCATTCCGGCCGCGGCCGCGTGGGTGAGGCGGATGTCGAGCAGCATCCTCTGGAGGCCGCGGCCGCGCGCATCGGGATGCACCATCGCATTCTCCAGGAATGCCGCATGGCACGGCCAGTCGGTCTCCGGCACGATCGGGAAGCGCGGCTTGGCGTCGGGGTTCGGATGCTCGGCATCGGGCAGGCGCAGCAGCGCCGAGGCGCGCAGCCCGTTGTGCTCGAAAATGCCGTAGGCGACGCCCAGCGTGCCGTCGAGATAGTAGTATAGAGCCTCCTCGGCCTTGGGTCGCAAGTAGCCGGGCGGTAGGCCCTCGGTGACGGTGTCCTGCAGGGTTAGAAGGGACAAGCCGTCCTCGATGCCGAGGAGACGGAGGGTCGGAGCGGCGGCGTTGTGCGCGAGGCTATGGGCGGTCATGCAACTCTGATAGAGCGCAGTGCCGCCGCGCGCTGTGACCGGCTTCACACGGCTGCCGGGCAGCCGACGCATCTGGGCAAATTGACGGGCTTGGTGGCCGCGCCTAGATTTTGCCTCGCTACGAGGAGGTCTGAAACCCACCCACGGAGGAGAACCATGTCGCTCAGGATCAATGCCGAAGCGCCGAACTTCACCGCAGAGACCACTCAGGGGCCGATTAATTTCCATGAATGGATCGGCAATGGCTGGGCAATCCTGTTCTCGCACCCGAAGGACTTCACTCCGGTGTGCACAACCGAGCTCGGCTACATGGCGCGGCTGAAGCCGGAGTTCGACAAGCGCAACTGCAAGATCGTCGGCCTCAGCGTCGATCCGGTGACCAACCATGCGAAATGGGCGAAGGACATCGAGGAGACGCAAGGCTATGCGCCCAATTACCCGCTGATCGGCGACCCCGAGCTCAAGGTCGCAAAGCTCTATGACATGCTGCCGGCCGACGCGGGCAGCACCTCGGAAGGGCGTACGCCCGCCGACAACGCCACCGTGCGTTCGGTTTTCATCATTGGGCCAGACAAGAAGATCAAGGCGATGCTCACCTACCCGATGAGCTCTGGCCGCAACTTCGACGAGGTGCTGCGGCTCCTCGATTCCTGCCAGCTCACGGCGAAGCACCAAGTGGCGACACCGGTGAACTGGAAGCAGGGCGACGACGTCATCATCGTGCCGGCGGTCTCCGACGAGCAGGCGCGGCAGAAATACCCGCAGGGCTGGAAGGCGCCGAAGCCGTACTTGCGCATCGTCCCACAGCCGCGCGCGTGAGGCTCGCGGGCGCAACGTCGCTGTGACCAGGACCGCGGGGAGCCATCGGCTCCCCGCGGCCTGCTTCATCGTTTCGCACGATCTCGCCGTTCCGCGGTGTCTCAGCCACCTGTAGGCTTATCAGGGCTGGCCCCGCCTTCATCAACTTCTTCGATCAAGCCGGTGCGCACGGCGTGATCGTGGTCGCGGAAGACGGCCATCGCCGTGCGCATGCGGCGGAAACCGAGCTTCGCGTAGAACCCTTCCTTGCCGGGGTTGGCGTAGAGGATGATCTTACGGTGCCCAGCCGACAGCTCCTTCAACCGCGTGACGATCGCGACACCGAGGCCGCGGCCCTGGAAGTCGGGATGCACGGCGATGTCGCAGAGATATGATGTATCCGCGCCGTCCGCGACGGCGCGGCCCGCACCCACCAGCTTCCCGTCCTCGAACACGAAGCACTTGAACATGCTGTTCGAGAAGACGCGCTTCAGATGGTCAGGTCCCTTGTTGCCGAGCGGGGCGATCCGGTAGAGCTCCGACAGCTCCGTCCAGTCGATGCGCTCCTGATCCATCATCCAGTCCATCGCGCGCGTCTCCTGCTTGTGCATCGCGATCACCCGCGCGGCTTGCGCGCGACGAGATCGACCAGGGCCGACATGCCGCTGTGGCCGCGGCCTTCCGTGATCGGCGAATCGTGCTCCTCCAAGTGAAGGATGTCGAAGCCGGAGAAGGCGGCCCTGAGCATGTCGGCGGTGTACATCTTGTCGGCGTCCGGCGGACCGCCGGTGCCGTAGCGGAGCTGCTCCGGGCGATAGCCCTGGAGCAGGAGTAGGCCGCCCGGCACGAGCGTGCGGCGGATGCCCGCGAAGATCTTCGCGCGGAGCGGCGGGGCGGCGAATTGGATGAAGATCGCGGCGACGACGTCAAACCGCTCGGGCTCCCATTCCCACCTCTCGAGATCGGCCTGGCGCGTCTGCAGGGCGACGCCGCGCGACGCGGCGAGCCGGCGCGCCTTGTCGAGGGCCACGGCCGAGAAGTCGGTGGCGAGCACGTCGAGGCCCTGCTCGGCGAGCCAGACGCCGTTGCGTCCCTCGCCGTCGGCGAGTGCCAGCGCCGTCTGCCCGGCGCGCAGCAGATGCTTCTGCGCAGCCAGGAAGGCATTCGGCGCCGTGCCGAACAGATAGTCTTCGGAGGAGAACCGCTCGTTCCAGCGATTCAGTTCAGCGTTGGTCGTCATGATGTGCTCCGCGCAAGATTTCTGCTTTATAGCAGCGGTAGATGCGGACGGTCTTGCACGTCGCTCTTGCAGGGGCCGCCGGCGGCGCATACCCAGGCAAAGATGCGGGATTGCCAGCGCTAGCGTGTCGTCGCGGCGAGGCGCACGCCGAAGCCGATCAGCATCGCGCCGGCGAAGCGGTCGACCCAGCGCCGCGCGCGGCCGTAGCCGCTGCGCGCCGGGCGCGACGAGAAGACGAGCGCCAGGACCGCGTACCAGACGAGCGCGTCGAAGGCGATCACCAGCACCGCGGCCGCGCGCACCCAGGCCGGCAGGTCCGCCGGCAGCACCGCGGCGAAGATGCCGGTGAAGAAGACGAGCGAAATCGGGTTGGCGAGATTGGCCGCGACACCGAGCCGGAACGGCCGCCAGCCCGCCGCGGCGACGGCGGGCGCTGCGGCGGGAAGGTCCGCACCGCTCTTCCGCCACAGCTGGATGCCGAGCCAGATAAGGTACGCGGCACCGGCAAGCCGCAGGGTCTGCTGCAGCCATTCCAGCGCGCTCAGCACGCCGAGCCCGACCGCGGCGGCCGCGGCCCATAGCGCGGCGCCGGTCGCAAGCCCCAGCGCCGCCTTGAACCCGGCCGCCCGGGACTCGCGTGCCGCCGCATGCGCCACGAGCACCAGGTTCGGTCCCGGGTGCCGCGAGCGTGGCTTGGCAGTGCGCTACTCCGGAATCGTCTCGCCGGAGCCGCCTGCGGCGGCGGGGAAGTCCTTCAGCTTCGGCAGGCCATCCGTTATCCGCATCACGGCCTCGGCGTAGTTGAGGTGCACCTCCGGCTTGAACGCAACGCCCGGCACGATAGCGGCCTCGACGCTGCTACACCCGATCGACGGGTGTTCGGCCATGATGTGGCCGCCGCAGCGCGTGCAGAAGCGGCGCTCGCTGAACTTCGTCTTGGCATAGCGGCCGAGCAGGTCGGCGCCCTTGGTCACCTTGATGCTCTGCGACGGCCACAGCTTGAACGCGGCGAACGGGCTGCCCGACCAGGCGCGGCAGGAGCTGCAATGGCAATAGCCCATCTCCAGCGGCGCGCCGGTCGTCTCGATCTCGACCGCGCCGCAGAAGCAGCGCCCCGTGTGCGTCTCGGCCATGGTGTTCTCCTGTCCGCTGATAAGAATTGGCCGGTTCGTTAGCACAGGAGGCGCGGCGCACGAAGCGCGCGTCCGGCAATCGACATCGTTGAAACAGGAATGCGAAGGGCATCACGCGCCGCAGAAACCGTGGGAATCTTCCTGCCGCCGGAAGTGCACAGCGCGGCGCCGGAGCTCGTAGTCGAGCCGGCCGCCATGCATCTGTGCTAGTCTGCCCGTGAAGGAGAACTCCGATGCCCCTGACATTCCTGGCGCGGCCCGGCAAGTGGGACAGATTCCAGAAGGCCGTCGGCTTCGCGGCCGCCGACGGCGAGAAGTCGGTGACGTGCGCGGTCTCGCAGGAAGCGCTGGAGGATCTCGCGCACAAGGTCGACATGAATCCGGCCGACTGCGTCGCGACCTTCGAGCAGCACCGCGCCGCGATCGAGCAGAAAGCGGCCGCCCTCTACGCCTCCGGCCGCGTGCGCGCAGGCGAGACCGTGCTGATCAAGGCCTCGCGCATTCCCTGAGCCCCCGAACCCGCGCGGGCGCCTTCGCCCGGCGGTGGGGATGAGCGCGACGTTCAGCCCGACGTCTTGGCCGGCGTCATCAGCTGCTGCACGCACAGGCTCGCGGCACCCGCGACCGGCTTGTCCATGCCCGCGAGGGTCGCCCAGCCGCCCGCCTCGATGAAGCTGTCGCGCTTCCACGAATCGCTGCCCTTCAGGGTGGCGAGCTGCGCCATCGCGTCGGGCCCTTTGATGAAGCGCTCGACGCAGACGGTGGCGGCGAGCTCGGCGCGCGCCTCGGTAGCAGCCGTCACGGCTCTCTCCTTTGCGGTACCGCCGGTCACCCAGCCGCCCCAGGTGAAGCCGATGATCAATGTGGCGACGACCGACGCGGCGCAGGCCCAGAACACCTGCGTCTTGGACGCCTGAAGCTTCTCCCAGCGCTGTGTGAGACTCGAAATGCCTGTCATGGTGTTTCTCCTATAGGTTGTGAAGCCCGGCGCCGGACCGCGGATGCGGGGGCGCCGCCGAAACGAGGCTGTGGAATTTCTTGATCTTGTCGAGACAGGCTCTGGCGCCACTATGCGCCCATTTCTCCCAGGAACCTAGGAATGTTCTGGCAGGGCGCGCGAGACGGGATTCGGGCTACTATCCGCGCCGACGCACATCCACGCGGAGAGCCCTCACGCATGCGCCGCCCGCTGCTCGTCATCGACGGGGATTCGTTCGCGCATCGCGCGTATCACGCGCTGCCGAAGACGATCCGCCGGCGCGGCAACAAGGGCGCCGGCGCCATCGTCGGCTTCGCGAATTTCCTGCTGCGGCTCTATGCGGCCGAGCAGCCGCGCGCGGTGCTGGTCGGCTGGGACACGCTCGATGCGGGCACATATCGCACCAAGCTGTTCGCGGACTACCAGAGCGGGCGCGACTTCGATGCCGAGCTCGTCGACCAGCTCCATGTGCTGCCGCAGTTCGTGGCCGCGTGCGGCTTCGCGAACGCCAAGCAGGCCGGCTACGAGGCCGACGATTTTCTCGCGGCGGCGGTCGCGAAGGAGGAGCGGGCGGGCGGCACTGCCATCATCGCGACCGGCGACCGCGATGCCTTTCAGCTCGCCTCGCAGCGGACCGTGATCCTGCGGCCGCTGCGCGCGGGCGAGATGGTGCGCATGGGGCCGAAAGAGGTGCGCGAACATTACGGCGTCGACCCCGCCCAGGTGCCGGATTTCATCGCCCTGCGCGGCGATCCGTCGGACCGCCTGCCGGGTGCCCGCGGCGTCGGGCCGAAAGGCGCCGCACAGCTCCT
>DATAAP010000505.1:0-8330 GCA_036260035.1 Alphaproteobacteria bacterium
GAACGCGGCACTGATCATCCCGATCGGGCCGCCATACAGCGCGCCGCCGACGACGCGTGCCGCTGGCTTGATCGTGTCTCCGGTCACCCAGCGATAGAGCGTCGAGACAACGGGGATGTGCTGCAGCGGATTGATGACCGACAGGAAGTCGCTAAAAGTGAGCTCGTCCTTGCCTTCCTGGGCCGGCGGATCGCCGGCCAGGGCGCCGCCCGCGACGCGGCGGTCGCCGTCCCAGGTGGGCGCGACACCAAGGCTTGCAGTCGTTGGCAGAGTCGACATCGCCCTTCAGAACAGCAAGAGGGATGCCATTTCTGCACCGAGGAATTTCAAAGTCTTAGTATACCGCCGGTTGGCCGTGCGGCAGAATTTGCCGGGTGTTCTGGCGCAAATGCGCAGCCGGGCGGACCGTTGAATGCACGGCGGCCCTCCGCTATGACCAAACGCTACACCGAGTCAGAACGGGGGATCGGCGTGAAGATATATCGCGACTACGACCAGGCGGAGCTCGATGCTCAATACAATCTGCGCGCCCGCTTTCCGAGTCACACGAAGTACATGGCGCAATGGCAGGCGGACGGCGATGCCGAGCTGGCGCGTCCGGGCTGGCACCGCGATCTTGCTTATGGCCCGACCGCGGCGGAAAAGCTCGATCTAATCGTACCCCCGGCTGGCGGCAATCGGCGTGCTCCGCTGATGGTGTTCATCCATGGCGGCTACTGGCAGAATCTGGACAAGCGTGATTGCGCAGCGCTCGCACCGGCCTTCGTCAAAGCCGGCATTGCCTACGCCACGATCAATTACACGCTCGCCCCGGTCGCTGGTCTGGACGAAATCGTGCGGCAGGCGCGCGCCTGCCTCAGTTGGCTGTGGCGGAACGCGCCATTGCTCGGCTGCGATCCGGACCGTCTGTTCGTGGCCGGGCATTCGGCGGGTGGCCACATCACCATGATGCTCGCGGCCACCGAATGGAATCGCCTCGGCGGCTTGCCCCATGATCTCCTCAAGGGCGCCTTCTCGATCAGCGGAATCTACGATCTCGAGCCGATCCGGCTGTCCTACCAGAACCCGGTGCTGAAGCTCGACGAGGGCACAGTGCGGCGGAATTCACCGATCGGCCTGAAGCCGGTCACGAAGCGCATTCTGCTGACCGTTGGGGAGAAAGAGCCCGAAGAGTTCCATCGCCAGCAGAAGGAATTCGCCGCGGCATGGCGGAAATCGGGTGCCGCCGTCGACGTCGTGCCAGCGCCAGGCCTCGATCACTTCGACATCCTCGACAAGTTCGGCAATCCGGAGCACGCGATCGGGCGCGCGGCAATCGAGCTGGTGCGCAGTTGAGACGGGCAAGCGCTCCGGGCGCTTCTCCGTTCGTTTCAGAACGACTTGGTCAGGGTGAGCACGCCGCGCGATTCGCAGCCGGTGTCGGTCCGCGAAATGCCGCGGAAGATGTAGTCGGTAGTCAACCAGCGTCACCGCGAGATCGCCGGTGATGCCGTCATCCTTCTCCTCCGCCATTGCAATGGCGCCGCGAGAAGACCAGCGGCGAGTGAGGCCAGATCCGGTTGGCGGTTGGCGTGAACTTACGGCCTTTTATCAGAGGGTTAGTTGACAAGCTCGCTGCTGCGCCGGCAGCATCTGATCGCTAAACGGACGCGGACGTTAAAGTTTAGGCAAAGGTCTCGCGGTAACCGCGGCGGTTTTGCCCTGGAATCTGGCCCATGGTAGAAGCTTCCGCCATGAACCGACGCCGCAAAGTCCTCTTGGTCGACGACGATGCTGCTTTGCGCAGCTCGCTGGCCGAGCAGCTCGCGTCCGACTACGACACCGCCGAAGCCGGCTCAGGATCGGCCGCACTCGCGGCCGCCAAGAGTGAGGCGTTCGACGCCATCCTGCTCGATATCGGCCTGCCGGATTCGGACGGACGGCAGGTTTGCCGCAAGCTGCGCGATGACGGCGTCAGCGCCCCGATCATCATGCTGACAGCTTCGGCTGGCGAAGCCGAGACGGTCGAGGGGCTCGATTCCGGCGCCAATGACTACGTCACCAAGCCGTTCCGACTGAACGAGCTGCTGGCTCGGCTGCGCGCGCAACTCCGGCTACACGAGGCGTCCGAGGACGCGGTGTTCAATATCGGGCCGTACAGTTTTCAACCCGGCGCGAAGCTGCTGCTCGACACCGCGTCGAAACGCAAGATCCGCCTGACCGAAAAGGAGGCCGCGATTCTTCGCTTCCTCTACCGCGCCGGCGCGCCGGTCTCCCGCGAGACTCTGCTCGGTGAGGTCTGGGGCTACAACGCCGGCGTCAATACGCACACGCTGGAGACGCACATCTACCGCCTGCGGCAGAAGATGGAACGCGATCCCGCCAACGCGGAAATTCTCGTCACGACGCCGGGTGGCTACCGCCTTGCGCACTAGCGAATAAGCAGCCGGAGGACGCGTGGGGAGTTCTTCGCAGGAGTTCAGCCTCCGGTTCTGGGGTGTGCGCGGGTCAATTCCGTGTCCTGGACCGGAAACGGTCCGCTATGGCGGCAACACTGCGTGCATTGAGATGCGTTGCGGCGACCGTGTGCTGATCTTCGACGCGGGCACCGGGTTGCGGCCGCTGGGCGCGCATCTCGACGCGCAGGGCCCGGTCGATGCCGACCTGTTCTTCACCCACACCCATTTCGACCACATCTGCGGCCTGCCCTTCTTTAGCTCCGCCTATGCCAAGACGAACAAGTTCCGCTTCTGGGCAGGGCATCTGCTGCCCGACCACACGCTCCGCTATGTGCTTTCGGAGATGATGATGGCGCCGCTCTTCCCGATCCCGATCAGCGTTCTCGGCGCCGATATTTCGTTCCATGATTTCCGCGCGGGCGAGACCCTGCAGCCCGCGCCCGGCACGACCATCAGGACCGCGGCGCTCAATCACCCGAACGGCGCCACCGGCTATCGCGTCGAACACGCAGGCAAGTCGATCTGCTACATCACCGACACGGAGCACACGCCCGGACAGCCGGACCAGGCGGTCCTCGGCCTGATCGCCGGCGCCGATGTCGTCGTCTACGACTCGACCTATGACGATGCCGAGTTCGCCGCCCATGTCGGCTGGGGCCATTCGACCTGGCAGGAGGGCATCCGGCTCGCCGACGCCGCGAAGGTGAAGCAGCTCGTCATCTTCCATCACGATCCCGGGCACGACGACGACGAGATGGACCGCATTGCGGCGGCTGCGGCAAACGCGCGTCCCGGTACCGTGGTCGCGCGCGAAGGCATGATCCTCAAGCCCTGACGCTGCACCTGTGACCTGGCGCGCCAATCCGCTGCTGCGCACGGCATGGATGACCATGTCTACGGCGGTTGGGCGCGCCAAAGGCTTCGTGATCCCGTACCGATACGCGGATTCGGTCGAACCGCCAGCCTCGTATGCCGCGCTTGAGCTCTTCTTCAAGGCCGCGGAGCCGGAGTTCCGAGCCTTTCTGGCGGCAGCGGCATCCTATCTGCCGCAGCTCGCGGCGTTTGGCCGTGAGCCTCCGCCGGCGCCGCGCTTCGAACAGGACTGGTTCCCTCGGCTCGATGCCGCCACCGCTTATGCCGTGGTGCGCAAGCTGCGGCCGGCATGCATCATCGAGATCGGCTCGGGACATTCGACGCGCTTCATGGCCCGCGCGGCGGCGGACGAGGGCGCCGGCACGCGCATCACCGCAATCGATCCGGCGCCCCGGGCAGCGCTGAATGGCCTCGCGATCGAGTTCGTGCGCGCCACGCTGCAGCAGGCCGGGTCCGCGCGCTTCGATGCGCTTGCGGCGGGCGATGTCGTGTTCATCGACTCCAGCCATATCCTGATGCCAGGCACCGATGTCGATCTTCTGCTGAACACCGTCCTGCCGCGCCTGCCCGCGGGCGTGCTGGTGCACGTGCATGACATTTTCCTGCCCGACGCTTACCCGGCGCCGTGGCGGTGGCGCGGCTACAACGAACAGAACGCCGTCGCGGCCTTGATCTCTGGCGGCGGCTATCAACTGCGCTGGTCCTCGCGCTATGCAGTGACGCGCATGGCTGCGGATGTCGAAGGCGCCGGGCTCGCCGGACTGCCGCTGCCGCAGGGCGCCTACGAATCGAGCCTGTGGCTGGTCAAGGCCGCCTGAGGCAGGTCAGCGATAGGGGTCGGCCGCATCGCGCAGACCGTCGCCGAGGAAGTTGAAGGCGAGCACCGTAACGATGACCGGCACCACCGGCGCCAGCAGCCATGGATAAAGCGCCACCACGTTGATGTTCTGCGCTTCGGTCAGCAGCACGCCCCATGACGTGATCGGGGGGCGCAGGCCGAGACCGAGAAAGGACAGCGCCGTCTCGCCCAAGATCATCGAGGGGATCGACAGGGTTGCGGACGCGATCAGGTGGCTCATGAAGCTCGGCAGAAGATGGCGGCCGATGATGCGGCGCGGGCTGGCGCCCATCAGCACCGCCGCCGTGCAGAAATCCTCTTCGCGCAGCGCCAGCAGCTTGGAGCGCACGGCGCGCGCAAGTCCCGTCCAGTCGATCAGGCCGAGTATGATGGTGATGCCGAAATAGATCAGGATTGGATTCCACGAGACCGGCAGGGCGGCCGATAGGGCCATCCATAGCGGCAGCTCCGGGAAGGAGCGGATGATCTCGATCAGGCGCTGGATCGCATTGTCCACCCAGCCGCCGTAATAGCCGGCAAGGCCACCGAGCACCATGCCGAGGACGAAGCTGATCGTGATGCCGATCAGTCCTACGGTCAGCGAGATGCGCGCGCCATAGATCAGCCGCGAAAACATATCGCGCCCGAGCCGGTCGGTCCCGAGCAGGAAGAGCGTGCCGCCCTCCGCCGGACAGACGAGATGGAAGCTGCCGGGAATCAGGCCCCAATAGTGATACGAGTCGCCGCGGCAGAAGAACCGGAGCTTGTGGATGCGGCTGGTGTCGTCGTCGTATTCGCGTTTCAGCGTGTCGAGGTCGAGCGTGTAGTTGAGCCCGTAGACGAACGGGCCGACGAAGCGCCCGTCGTGAAACAGATGCACCTGCTGCGGCGGCGCGAAGATGAAGTCGGTGTGCCGCGTGTATAGGCTGTAGGGCGCCAGGAACTCGGTGACCAGGATTGAGGCGTACAGCACGAGCAGGACGATGCCGGATGCGACGGCCAGGCGGTGGCGCTTCAGCTTCCACCACATCATCCGCCACTGCGAGGCCATGTAGTAGCGCTCGAGCTCCGGCGTCAGCCGCTCGCCCTCCTTTGGGTCGAACGGCTCCGTATCGGCGAAATGCTGCAGCGTCGAATTGCTCATTTGCTGGCCCCGCCGTGCAGTCGGATGCGCGGGTCGAGGGCCGCGAGCGCCAGGTCCGAAATGAAGACGCCGATCACGACCAGCACGGCCTCGATCATCAGGAACGAGCCCGCGAGGTACATGTCCTGACTCTGCAGGGCGCGCAGCAGCATCGGCCCGTTGGTCGGCAGCGACAGCACGACCGAGACGATCGCAGCACCGGAGATCAGGCTCGGCAGCAGGCTGCCGATATCGGCGATGAACGGGTTGAGCGCCATGCGCAGCGGATATTTGAACAGAAGACGCCCGGGCGGCAGTCCCTTCGCACGGCCGGTGACGACATACTGCTTCTGCAGCTCGTCGAGCAGGTTCGCGCGCAGGCGCCGAATCATCGCGGCGGTGCCGGACAGCCCGATGACGACGACAGGGATCCACAGATGCTCGAGCACGGACATGAACTTGGCCCACGACATCGGCTGGCCGACATAGACGGGATCCATCAATCCGCCGATCGAAGTGCCGAACGACACATTGGCGACGTAGAGCAGCACGAGGGCCAGCAGGAAGCTCGGCGTCGCCAGCCCGAGAAACCCGAAGAAGGTGAGCGCGTAGTCGCCGATCGAGTATTGATGCGTCGCGGAATAGATGCCGATCGGGAAGGCGACGATGTAGGTGAAGATCACCGTCGTCAGCGCGATCAGGAACGACATCACCAGCCGCTCGCCGATGATCTGGCTGACCGGCAGGTTGTATTCGAACGACCAGCCGAGATCGCCGCGCAGCATGCCGAGCACCCAGTAGAAATACTGCTCGATCGGCGGCCTATCGAGGCCGTATTGCTCCTTCAGGAACTGGATGCGCTCCAAGCTGGCGGTTTCGCCCTGCGCGCGCAGCTCCTCGATCATCGTGGTCAGGTAGTCGCCCGGCGGCAGCTGGATGATGACGAAGACAATGGCGCTGATCGCGATCAGGGTCGGCACCATGATGAGGATGCGCCGGATCAGATAGCTCAGCATGCGGACGTGCTCACTTCGCGGCGGCGGTCTGCTTCGTGTCGGCAAACCAGAACATGTCCGGCCGGTATATGCCGAAGAAGGCGCCCGGATCGAAATTGTAGATGCCCTCGGCCGGTACATTGCGCAGGCGGTTCGAGACGACCACCGGCTGCTTCACGCCGGCGATTAGGCCGACCGAGAAGACCTGCTCCGCATGGATCGCCAGCATGCGATGCCAGACCCGCGCACGCTCCTCGCGCGTCTCAGCGTGCTCCCAGACGTGGATGAGATCCTCCAGCTCCGACGCGGCCGGATCGTCCACCTTTTCGCCGCTGCTGCCGCCGGTTTCGACATACTGGCCCCATTTCGGCCACTGCATGCCCTGCTGCGACATCGGCGCCAGCTCCTCCGGGGACATCTCCGGGGTCGGGATTCCGTTCTCAAGGCCGAACCAGATCGTCATCACCGTCTGGCCTGAGAAGACGCGGTTGCGCAGCACCTCGCGCTGCAGCGGCCGCGAGTACAGTTTAATGCCGACATCGAGCCAGGAATCGTGGATCAGCTCCAGCACATCCGTCTGCTCGGTGTCCTCGCCGGCGGTCTCGACGACTATTTCCAGCGGCCGCCCGTCCGGCAGCAGCCGCACGCCGCGACCGTCGCGTTTCTTGAGGCCGAGCTCGTCCAGCAGGCGCTTCGCCTCCTGCTTGTCGAATTTCGCATACGCATTGCGATATTCCGGCCGATACAGGGGGCTCGCCGGCAGCACGGTGTTCTGCCCTTCCACGGCGAGGCCGAAATAGACCACCTGATTGATCTCGTGCCGGTTGATCGCCAGCGACAGCGCGCGGCGGAACCGCACGTCGCGGTTCAGCATGCGCCACACGGGATCGGCGACGTTGAGATTGGGATAGAGCGCAAGATGCGCGCCTTTGGCCGTGTTCCACAGGTGGACCGAGAAGTCGTTGCGCTTGGCGGCACGGCGCAAGAACGTGAAATCGCTGAATGAGATGTTGCGCGCCTGGAGGTCGGATTCGCCGGCTCCCGTCTTGGGCGGAATTAGCCGGCCGTCGGCGACAGTAGCCACGACGCGGTCTATATACGGCAGCTGATTGCCCTGCGCGTCGACGCGGTGGAAGTAGGGATTGCGGACGAACGTGAACCGGTCCGCAGGCGGCCGGGTCTGCAGCACCCATGGATCGAGCGTTGGCAGATCGGGATTGTCGTTGCGGTACTGGTTGTCGAGCCGGTTGTGGAGCTGGTGCCAGCCGCGCACATTGGCGTTGCGCACCGCTTCCTCGAGCTTGGCCTTGTCGGCATATTTCTCGTGGAAGTTCTTCAGATAATGCGCAGGACGATAGATGAAAAGAGGAGAGGCGCCCGCCAGCTTCGGAAGGAAGTAGGGATTCGGCACCGGCCAGCTGTAGCGGATGGTGGCGTCGTCGATGATCTCGACCTTCGGCTTCTTGCCGTCCGGCATCAGGTCCTTGGGCGGCCCGACAGGCGAGAGCTTCTTGTTGTTTGCGATGTCCTCCCACCAGTATCGGAAATCCTCGGTCGTGAAAGGATGGCCGTCGGACCAGCGGTGCCCGCGCCGCAGCTTCAGTGTGAAGACCTTCTCGCCCTCGCTCTGCACCTCTTCGAGGATGTCGGGCACGAGCTCCAGCTTCGCGTTGTAGCGCACCAGCCGGGAATAGCCGTAGACCACCATCATGCGGGTGTCCTGCGCGCGGCTCATCAGGAAGCGCAGCTCGCCGCCATGATGGCCGGGCTGGATGTCCGCGCGGTCCGGCCTCGAAACGAGCGGCACCTCCGGCAGGCGCTGCGCGACCGGCGGCAGCCGGCCGGCCTCAATGTCGGCGGCGAGCGCCGGGCTGTCGCGGTACTCTGCGGCCGCCGGCGCAGCGAGGGCGAGGGCGAACAAGCCGGCGAAGATGGCGCGCCTCATGCGGCGGACTCCAGCGTGCGCAGCAGAAGGCCGGGGTCAGCCGACTTGTCGGCCCGCACGAAATGTCCGCCGCCAAGATCGATCAGGTCGGCCTGCGTCGCGGCGTCGATCGTGAAAG
>DATAAP010000506.1:0-3632 GCA_036260035.1 Alphaproteobacteria bacterium
GCTCATTGGTTTGATGCTGGGCCTTCCCGGCGTGCCAGTCGCACTCCTGCTGCATCAGATCAATCGCCCAGCGCCCTTGCTGCTCATCTTGCTTCCGCAGATCGCAGTAGGCCTAGTCCTGACCTTCATACTGGGCAGTACGTATGGCGCCGCAGGCGCTGCCGCTTCCGTCGCCATTCCGGAGGCGCTTGCGGGGCTCCTAGGCCTGACGGCCTATGGCGCCATCAGGCTGTCCCTGCCGATCTGGCCGAGTATCGTTCGCATGATGTCGTCAAGCGTCGCGGCGGCTGTCCTGTCGGGCTTTGTCGCGTCGCTGACGCTACGGCTGATCGGCACAGAAAATCTGGCCGAGCAAGTGCTATCAGCGCTCGCCTGGTGGACCGCGGTCGTAGTGCCAGGCGTTTTCATCATGCTCGGCGGCGACCAGAGGCGCTGGCTCTATCGCACGGTCCGAAAAGCCGCATGCTCGCAACTCGGACGCCAATGCTCGGGGCAGGCCTAAACGCGCCTCGCCCCGAACCACTGATCAGCAAAGTCTATGCCGTGCCGCGCAGCCGCGCCTGCACCGGCTTCGCCTCGATTTCCTTGCCGATGACTTCTGACAGCACGATGTAGAGCTTGCCGACGTCGGAGGTAAGAATCGTCGCGGACAGGATGTTCTCCGGGTCGGCGGCGAGCGCGTCGGCGCGCAAGCGCTCGAACTGGGAGAGATAGTCGAGCACGTAGCGGCGGAAGTCGGGATCGTCGCGGAAACGCTGCTTGATGGCGTTGCCGCTCTCGCCGAGATTGCTGCGCAGCAGCCGGCGCACGAACACGCCGCGGTCGCCGTTGACGAACTCGCGCAGGATACGCTCCGACAGATCGTGCTGCAGCGTGCGGCTCAAGTCGATCGCCAGCGAGTTGAGGCCTTCAATCACCAGCCGAGAGGCGCGCAGGAATGCTTGGCGGCGCGTCGCGATCTCAGCGTTGGCGATCGCCTCGGCCCCAGCCTGCGCGGCGCTGGCGGCAGACAGCAGCGCGTCGGTCTGCTTGCCGAACGTCTCGCCGACCTGACGCGCCTGGGCGAGCCCGCGCTCGCTGGCACTCGCCAGCAGCGCCGTCTGCCTTGACAGACCCTGCTCCGCCTCGGTGAGCCGCGCGTGGGAGTCGGCCGACACGGTGGTGAGCTCGCGGGCCTGGCGCTCGAAGGTCTCGCCGATCGCGGCCATGCGCGTCGCCGCCTGCGAGACGGCGTTCATCAGCTCTGCCGTGCGCTCGCGGAACGCCTTGGCCACGAGATCGATGCGAACATTGGCATCGCTGCTCGCCTCGCGGAGCGTATGAGCATTGGCACCGAACGCTTTGCCGGCCGCGTCCATCAGCGAGGTCGCGTTCGCGGCGGATTCCTGCGCCTGCAGGGCCTGCCGCTCGAAGGTCGCCGCGGTGTCGCTGACCCGGCTTGAGACTTGGCCGGTGATGGCCAGCAGATATTCGGCCTGCTCGCGCAAGGTCTGCGACAGCGCTACGGCCTGCGCGCCGGCATTGTCCAGCGTAGCCAGCACGCGCTTCTCCTGCGCGCCGAGGGCCGCATCGAGAGCGCCGATCTGGGCGGTGCTGCGTTCCGCCGCACTGACGGCGTCGCCGGTGCGCTGACGCAGCGCGTCGCCAAGGCCTTCGAGCCGCTTGGCCGAGCCGTCGACGGCCTTGGCGAGGTCGCCGACCGTAGCCTGCATTTGGTCGCGCATCGCCGCGATGCGGCTCTCGGCGTCGCCCGCCGTGGTGTTGAGGTTGGCATGCCGCTCGCCCACCTCGCCGCTCAGCGCTTCCAGGCGCGCCGCGGCGCGGTCGGCGGCGAGCGTCAGGTCAAGCGCCTGCTTGCGGAAGAGATCGCCTGCCTCGCCGAGCATGCCGCCGACCTTGGTCGAGGCCTGCGACATCTCCACCACGCGCTGGCGCACCACCTCGCCGATCTCGGCAAGGCGCAGTGCCGTCTGGTCCGTGGTGCTGCCCAGCGCCAGCACGCGCGCGCGGACCGCCTCGCTTGCCTCGTCGAGCCGCGTGACGATGCGCTCGGATGTCGTGGCGAGGCTTTCAGCGCTGTCTTCGACGCCGCGCGTCGCCGCCATGACGCGAGCCGCGGTCTGTTCCGCGCTCTCGCCCAAGCGAGCCCCAGCCTGCGCCGCGTGCGCGACCAGCGCATCGGCACTGGCATCGACGCTGCGCCGCGCGGCTTCGACGCGTGCCGCGGCGGCCTCGGCGGCGTCGCCCATGCGCGCACCGGCCTCGCCGGCGCGCACCACCATCGCCTCGGCGCTCGCCTCGATGCCAGATTTGACGCCCTCGACTCGCGCCGCAGCGGCCACAGCCGCTTCGACCATGCGCTCGCCGGCGCGGTTGGCGATCACGATCAGGTCCTCGGCCTTGGCGGCGACGCCTTCCTTGGCGGCCTCGACCCGCACCGCTGCCGCCTGCGCGGCTTCGACCATCCGCTCGCCCGCACGCCGCGACGTCGCGACCATCGCGTCGGCGCTCGTCTCGATGTCCTGCCGCACTACTTCGAGCTGGCCTGCCGCATCATGCGCCGCGTCGACCATGCGCTCGCCTGCGCGCTGCGACATGACGATGAGATCTTCGGCACCTGCTTCCACATCCGCCTTGGCCGCGAGCACGCGGTCGGCGGCCTGACGCGCCGCCTCCGCCATCTGATCGCCGGCCCGGCTGGACATGGCCACCATCTCGGCGGCACTGGCCTCCACGCCCTTGCGCGCCGCCTCGACACGCGCCGCCGCCTGCCCGGCCGCCTCGCCCATGCGGTCCCCGGCGCGTTGAGCATTCGCAACCATGGCCTCTGCGCTAGCATCCACGCCTGCGCGCGCCCGGTCGACCCGCGCGGCCGCTTCCTCTGCGGCCTCGCCCATGCGCTCGCCGGCGCGGCGCGCGTTTGCGACCATCGCCTCGGCGCTGGCGTCCACACCAGCCCGCGCGCTCTCGACGCGGGCGGCGGCGGCCTCGGCCGCACGCGCCATACGGTCGCCTGCGTCCTGCGAAGTCAGCACCAAGCCCTGCGCGCTGATCTCGATGCCGGTCTTCACGTCCTCGATGCGCGTTGCCGCCACCTGCGCCGCCTCGACCATGCGCTCGCCGGCGCGGTCAGCCATCGCCACCATGTGCTCGGCGCTCGCCTCGACGCCTTGGCGGCCCTGCTCCAGCCGCGCTGCCGCGGCAGCCCCGGCTTCGACCATGCGCTCGCCCGCGCGCTGCGAGGTGGCGACGATCGCCTCGGCTGTTGCATCGATGCCCTTGCGCGCCGTCTCGGCGCGTGCCGCCGCCGCTTCCGCCGCCTCGCCGATCGAAGCGGCGTGCTTCTCGATCAGCACGCCGATGGCAGCGGCACCTTCCCCCGCCTTCTCTATCGTGCCGAGGAAGTCCTTCGCACGTTCGCGCAGTGCCTCCTCGACCATGCCAAGCTCGCTGCGCGCCGCCGTCGCCGCGGCGCTCAGCTCGTGGCCGCGCTCGCGCAGCTGCTCGCCGGCCTCGCGCACGCGCTCGCTGGCGAGGTCGGCGGCGGTTCCGACACCCCGCGCGCGCTCCTCGAATTCGACGCTGCGCTCCGCCGCCAGCACCGAGGCGCGGTCGAGCGCCTGCGCCAGCTG
>DATAAP010000507.1:0-10953 GCA_036260035.1 Alphaproteobacteria bacterium
GGCACCTATCCGCCCTCGGACGCGGTGCGCCAGCGCTTCGAGGCCTGGCGCAAGACGAAGGGTTGAGCGTCCCGTGCCGGTTATGCGCGCCGGCGGCGCGCATAACCCAGCGCGAAAAGACCGGCGCTCAAGAGAAGGGCAGCCGCGGGCTCCGGGATCAGGCGCAGATAGTCGGAGCCATACGCGAGGTCATCGATCTCGAACGAATAGTTGGTGCTGATCAGCCTCACGCTGTCGTAGCCGCCATCGACCTCGAAGTTGACGTAGTACGTGCCGCCGATGCCTTGGTCGCCGTTCGCCGGATTGCGGATGGCGGCGCCGTTGATCGTGCCGATCAAGTTGCCGTCCTTGTAGAACGCGATGCTGTTGTAGGCGTCGACCGAGCCCCATAGCAGGCCAAGATAGGTGTTGTCCTCGTCAAAGGTGATTGTCGTGGTGCCGAGGCCCGTCGAGTAGTACTGCGTGGCATCGCCGAACGGCGTCGCCGCGACGCCCGCCGTCGTTCCCGTGTATAGCCCGTACAGCGACCCGGATCCCGAGAAGACCGGATCCGAGGGAAGGCCGGAGTTGAAGTCGATGACGGTGGAGCCGGCTTTGGCGCCGAAGCCGATCGAACCGATCGCTTCGACCGTCGTGACGATCGGCCCCGCAGCGGCCGGCAATGCGCTGCTCGCGAAAATGATCGCCGCCGCAGCGAGCTTCCAGGATGATCCCGTCATCATACGACCCCTCATTCCTGCCGCTTGTCGATAGATGCGGCTGTCTCGGAGGTTGCAAATGCGGGGCCAACTCACCCGCACGCGGAATCGCAACGCGGATTCCGGATTTAATGATTAATGCGGCCGCGCGTTTGTCGGATTACTTGACGGTACGGCAATACGTAAACGAAGGGGCCGTGGCCGCTTTCACGCGAGCAGGCTAAGTCGCCCGCGGCCGCTGAGCCCGCTGATCGATGTCAGGATGCTGGTCGTGTTGTTGCCGGCCAGAGAGGTGACGAGGCTGCCCAGCCCGAAGTTCTGGCTGTTCGCCTCCATGTCCTTCTTGATCAGGTATTTCTTGATGAACTGGATGGCGAAGTCGGTCGCCTCGAAAGGCTTCGGCGCATTCCCGATCTGCGTCGACGACGCGCTGATCACCGCTTGCGCCACGCCGCGCTCGACGTTGAGCGCGCGGATATCGGCATTGATGAAGCTGAGCGCGCGATTGGCGTTGAACAGCGCCTCGTCGATCTTCGCGAGCGCGCCGGACGCGTCCGTGGAGCTGCTCGGCAGCAGGTCGGCGCCGGCTTCGATGATCTGCGTGATGCCCGCATCGAAACCGGTCTGCGGCGAGATCGTGACCGTCTGGCCGCTCGTCTGAACCTTGATCTTCACCTCGCTCTGCGTCGGATCGAGCAGGTTCTGCTTGTTGACCGTGGCGCCCGCGACGATGCCGGCGATCTCCTCGGTCAGCGCGCGGTAGCGGCTGTCGACGGCCGCGCGCGGGTCGAGCGAGTTTGCGGTCAGGGCGAGGGGCGCCGTATCGACCCCGATCTCCCGGCCGGCCTGAGCCACGGCAGGATCGACGGTGGCGGTCAGCGCATCGAGCACGGCTTGCGCGCCGGCAGCGGTGGTGATGTCGCCGCTGGTCAACGGCGAGACCACGCTGCCGTTGAGATCACGACCGCGTACGTGCAGGAACACGTCGTTCAGCAGGTTGTAGTCCCGATCTCCGCCGGCCAGCAGGTTGTCGAAACCGTTTCCGGCAGTGTTCACCAGGTCGGTGACCTGGTCGACCAGTTCGCCGAAGCGGCCGGTCAGATCTGAGCGGTCGGCGCCGTCGGCGCGGTTGGCGGAGTCCTGGGCAAGCGTGCGGATTTCCGAAAGGGCAAGCTTGATCTGGGCAATGCGCGAACCGGCGTCGCGCGCCGCTTGATAGCCCGGATAGACCTGCGATGTGTTGAACGTTGCCGCCCATTGTGTGACGGAGTTGACGCCTTGTTGCAGCAGTGCGCGGTCAGAGCTGAGCGTGATGCTCGCCGCATTGAAATCGTCGCCGGCTTCTGTGGTGGCGGCCTGCGCAGCATCGAGATTTGCCGTGTCGCCGCTGCCGCTGACGGCTTGGAACGCGTTGTTGGCGCTGGTGACCGCGGCAAGCAGGCCGCTCAGATTCTGTCCGCGAATGCTGACCGTGTCGCCAGCCGAAGTCGTCTGGACGGTGATCGTCGCCGGCAGCGTGCCGTCGAGCAGGTTCTGGGCGGTGCCGGCCGAACCCGTGTCGTCGTCGTCGTAGATGTAGGTCGCACCCGCCACGGCCGCGTCGACCTTGCTCTTGAGATCGGCGAACTCGGCTTTGTAGTCGGACAGCTTGCCTGCGTTCGCGCTGTCGCGGGCCGCCGTGATGATCTCGGCCATCCGCTGCAGCAGCGGCGCCATCTGGCCGAGCCCGTCCTGCGCCGCGGCGAGCAGGCCCGACATGCGCGTAAGCTCAGGTGCCGCGGCTTGCTGGACCGGAATCTCTGACGCGAAGGGACCGCTGGGGTTCTGCACGTTGGCGACGCGCGCGTAATCGTCCTTCAGCCCCTGCAGGCGGCTGATCACCGTTTGCACCTGCGTCGCGGCAGCGGAGGTGAGCTGAAGGCCTTTGTCGATCTCCGGCAGGTCGGTTTTCGCCTGATCGACCGTGCGCGTGCCGCCAGTCGTCGCGGCGCCGTTGATGAACTTCTTGACGTCGAGGCGCGCGTCGATCAGCGAGCGTTGCTTGTCGATCGACTGGAAGGCGATCTGCGGCGGCAGATCGAGCGTGAAGGTGACCACGCTGCGCAGCACGCCGTCGCCGAGGATTGACAGCGAGTCCTTGATCGAGCCGATCTTCCGCAGGAAGTACGAAGCCTCGCGCAGCGCCGGATTGGTCTTGCCGAGATCCTTCTCGTACTCGTTCTGGATGTAGCGGTTGACGACCTTGTCGATCGTGCTCGAGGTGCTGAAGACGATCACGCCGAGATCGCCGAGCATGAGCTCGCCTGCCATCTCCTTGTAGCGCGGGTCGACCATGCGGTTGGCGAGCGAGGCGGGATCGGTGATCTTCGATTCCAACACCTTGCGCAGGCGCGCCGGATACTGGACCTCGTCGTCGAGCGAGTAGGCGGAGGCGATGAAGCGGAGCAGGCGCTGATCCTTGAACAGATCGTCCATGCTCTTCAGCTTCGGGGCCTTGTCGCGGAAATATTGGATTTCCTTCTCGACCGCCGGCCGCTCCTGGAATTTGGCAATGAGCTTCTGGCTGTCCGAGCGCACGAGCCGCTGGAACGTCGGAAAGGCGGGAAGCGAGATGCCGTCAACCATCGACCGGAAGATCCCTCCAAGGCCTTTGCAGGCCATCGCCAGCCTAAGGTCAGGACCCTAAGGAGGGATTAATTTCGGCCGGTTTTCGTTGCGGTTAGTTCTTTGAATCGCCGCCACAATTTGGCCCCAATCGGCTGCCGGGCCCGGGCAGGAGCCGGCGGTAGAGCGGGCCGAGCAGGACGGGGACGAAGTACATCGGGAATTGGTTAACGGCGAGGAAGAGGTAGAGATCGGGTTCGGCGCTGCTGCCGAGCACGGCAACGAGGATCGCGAGATTGCGGTTGCCTGCGGCGAGGGCGGCGGTCAGCGCCTGCGCACGCGTAACCAGGCCGGCGCGCGCGAGACCGAGAAACACGAGGCCGCTCGCGAGCTGCAGGGCGAAATTGGCGGCGAGGGCCGACAGCGCAAACAGCAGGGCATAGCCGGGACGTTGCAGCAGCGTCTCGGTCAGTCCGTCGACCGCGCCGATCCCGAACACGATCAGCATCAGCACGGCGATACCGCCGATGGGTCGGTCGGCCCGCGCGATCCGCTCGCGACCGGCGGACCACAGGATCGCCAGCGACACCGCAAATCCGCCGGCGATGAACACGCCAAGCCGCGTCATCAGCTGGACGACGCTGATATCGAGCTCGATGCCGAGCAGGAGCAAGGCGAGCGGCGGCTGCAGGAACGGCTGCAGCAGTGAAGTTGCAACCATCGCGATCAGCGCCAGCGCGGCATCCAGCCCCAGCATGAGGGCGAAGGTCGGGACGGCCGTGAGCACGGGCGAGGACGCCGTCAGCACCAGCGCGCGGGCAAGGCTTTCCGGCAGCGCCAGAAGCTGCGTCGTGCCCCACACGAGCAGCGGTGCTGCAAGCAGCAGCCAGGCGAGGACCAGCACGGCGACGACCGGTCGGCGCGCATAGCCGAGCGTCCTCGGCCAGTCGACCCGGAGCATGGTCGTGACCAGCAGCACGAACACCACCGGCCCGATCACCGGTTTGCACAGGCGCGCGAGGTCCGGCAGAGCGAGGCCGACGAACAGCCCGCCCGCGATGACCCATGCGCCGCGCCGGGCCAACCAGTCGAGTGCGCGAAGGATCATGCGGGCACCGCGATGCGTCCGGCCGGCGACGCCGTGGTGCTGCGCGGCACCGCGATGCAACTCAGCATATGACCTCCATCAACACCTCTTTTTGGAACCCGCGCCGTTGCGGTACCAGTACTAGGTTTGGTTGTCCGCGTCGGAGGCCTGATAGGCATGTCAGCCGCGCACGACGCGCATAATGCCAGGGATGCGCCACTGAAAGGTCCCCAATGAGATGTCCGACCCTAAGCGAGCTGCCAATGCCGGGTTCGACCGCATCCGGCTGGCCATTTACCGAAGAGACCGCGCCAGCGGCTGCGGGTCCGTTGCCGAAACTGAGCGTCGTGGTCCCGTCCTTCAATCAGGGCCGCTACCTGGAGGAAGGACTGCGATCGATACTGTTGCAGGGATATCCGGACCTCGAGCTGATCGTGATGGATGGCGGCTCCTCGGACGAGACGGTCGCGGTGCTCCGCAAGTACGAGCCTTGGATTGCGCACTGGGTCTCCGCGCCTGATCGCGGCCAGTCAAGCGCCATCAACGCGGGATTCCGCCGCGCCACCGGCGACATATGCGCCTGGCTCTGCTGCGACGACCGCTATCTGCCGGGTGCGCTGATACGTGCCGGAACCAACTTTGCGAACGATGCCCAATGCGAGTGGCTTGCGGGCTCCGGCAGACTCGTTTTCCAGTCGGGTCGCGTCGGAGTGATGCGCAGCCGGATCGACTCGGTGGCCGAGATGTTGGAGTTCTGGCGGTACGGAGGCGAGTGCTTTGTGTTTCAGCCGTCAACCTTCTGGCGCCGTCGGCTCTGGCTCGCGGCGGGAGGCGTCCGCGAAGATCTGCACATGACGATGGATTACGATCTTTGGCTGCGCTTCGCGGAACGGACGCGGCTGCACTCCGTCGACGACGTGTTTTCGGTGGCGTTGCGGGAGTCCGGCGGCAAGACGTTCGAGCATCGCGACCGCCAGCTGCGCGAAAGGATGCGCAGCGCGTATGAATTTGCTACATCCAGAGGTGCGACCCGACGGGCGCTCACGCTCGGTCTGTTGCGCTGGTATGTCGTCGGCCGCCTGCGTCGCGGCGCCGACCATCTGACCCAGGGCAGATTCGCGGCCGTCCTGGAGGAGCTCGGGCGTCTCCTCGCTGCTCCGGCGAGGGCGATGCACGAACGCGGGCGGCTTGCGATGATCACGCATTGATGCGCTGTATCTGTTGCTGGCTCGGTCGCGCTCGACTAGCTTGATCCGGCCATGCACGATCTTGCCGCCATCCCGACGCCGTTCGACCGCTACCGCGCCGAAATCCGGCCGGAGTGGATCGACTACAACGGCCACATGAACGTCGCATACTACGTGCTGGTGTTCGACTATGCGACCGACGCGTTCTGGAACTATCTCGGTATCGGCGAAGACTATCTGAAGCGCACCAACAACTCGACCTTCGCGCTGGAGTCGCACATCACGTACCAGGGCGAGGTAAGGCTTGGCGACGAGGTGCGCGTCACCTCGCAGCTTCTCGGCGTCGATGCCAAGCGCCTGCACTTCCTGCATCGCATGTATCACGCGGAGAAGGGCCACCTGGCCGCGACGCTCGAATGCGTCAGCCTGCATGTGAGCCTCGGCACGCGGCGCGCCGCCCCGTTTCCGCCCGACCTCCAGGCGTTTCTGGAGCGCGTCGTGGCCGCCCACCGAAGCCTCGGCATGCCCGAGGAAGCAGGCCGCCGCGTGAGCCTGAGCCGGCAGCCGGCGGCACGCTGAAAGCGTATCGAAGAGCGGACTTTCGCGGCGGGATTTGCTACAAGCGACCCGCCACGCGAATCGCGCTCTTCACCGGTCGAGGCGCGCCGGCGCTGGCAGAACAGAGGGCCGCTTCACCCAGCATGGCGGGGCAGGGGGACCAGCAACGCGCACAGGCCTTTGCGGACGCCGCGCTCGCGGCGATGGCGAAGCACCGCGTGCCTCCCACACCTCACAATTTCACCGTGT
Source organism: Alphaproteobacteria bacterium (assembly GCA_036260035.1). Lineage (GTDB taxonomy): Bacteria > Pseudomonadota > Alphaproteobacteria > CACIAM-22H2 > CACIAM-22H2 > DATAAP01. The sequence goes on from DATAAP010000507.1 coordinate 6,384, forward strand.
GGTTCACGCATGTCTCCGGCGAGAATGCGGAGCTGAGCCGCACGATCGACATTCTGATCAGCAACGGCCAGGAGTTCACCGAGCATCAGAACGAGCTGATCTACGGCCGGTTCTTTTCTACCGGACCGGAGGTGCGGGACCTGATCGAGGCAGGCTCGCGGCTCGACGACATAGTCGCTGACGTGCTGGGCAAGCTCGGCGTGGCCGGCGAGGATGCGCAGCGGTACGGCGATACACTGGCCAAGTTCAACGACGGCCTGTCGCAGCGCGCGATCAAGGACATGCAGATCGCCGTTGAAACCGTGCTGCGCGAAACCAACCGCATGGCGGCACGCAACAAGGCGCTCGAGACGCAGCTCGAATCCTCCTCGGCGGAAATCAACCATCTGCGCCAGGACCTCGACGATCTCCGGCGCGTGTCGCTGGTCGATGCCCTCACCGGCATCGCCAACCGCAAATGTTTCGACCAGCGCCTGCGCGAGGCGGCCGCGGAGGCGATGGAGCACGGCACCTCGCTCGCGCTGATCATGATCGACATCGATCATTTCAAGCAGTTCAACGATACCTACGGCCATCAGATCGGCGATGGCGTGCTGCGGCTCGTCGGCCGCACCCTGCGCGAGGGCACCAAGGGGCGCGATCTGGTCGCCCGTTACGGTGGCGAGGAGTTCGCCGTGATCCTGGTGGGATCGAATCTCCATGGCGCCATGGCGGTTGCCGAGCAGCTCCGCAAGAACGTCGGCAGCAAGCGGATCACGAAAAAGGGTGCGGGCGGCGGCAGCCTCGGCTCGATCACGCTGTCGCTCGGGGTCGCGGCCTATGTGCCGGGCGAATCGCTCGGCAAGCTCGTCTCACGCGCCGACCAGGCGCTCTATCTGGCCAAGCGCACCGGACGCAATCGTACGGCAAGCGAGGTCGATCTCGACCGCAAAGTCGGCGATACCGGCCAAGCCTGACTTAGTAAGTGCGGCCGAGCCGCAGGTGCTGTCGGCGGTCGACCGACTTGAGCGTGACCTCGCGCAGCGACGTGCCGTGCAGGATGCCAAGCGGCACCTCTACGCCGGCCGGCCCGCGCGCCCAGACCTTGCGGTAGAAATCGGCCAGGTCGCGCGGCGTCTCGCCGCCGACGCTGACGACGACGTCGCCCGGCTCGATGCCCGCGCGTGCGGCCGGGCTCTCCGGCGACACGCGGGTCACGAACAGCCGCCCGCGCAGCTCCTCCGTGTTGAGACCGAGCCATGGCTTGGCTGGTCCGGAGACGCGGCCGTCGGCGATCAGGTCGGCGAGGATCGGCTTCAGCCGGTCGATCGGCACGAACATGTTGCCCGGCAGATGCGTGTTGGTGCCGGTCGTATCCCCGACAATGAGCGACCCGACGCCGACGAGTTTGCCGTCGCGGTCGATCAGGGCGGCCCCGCTCCAGGCCGGATGCGGCGGCGCCGTGAAGATCGCATCGTCGAGCAGGTATTCCCACGACCCCGCAAAGACGCGGCGGGAAACGACGAAGGCCGGGCCTGCATTGTCGGGTCCGCCCTGGCTGGCGATCAGCACCGGATCGCGCTCCTTGAGATCGCCGGAGCGGCCCAGCGCCATCGGCTTCACCTTGGGCGGCGGGTCGGCGCGCAGCAGGCCGAAACCGGATTCGTGGTCGTAGCCGAGGACCTGCGCCGGCACGGTGCGACCGTCGGAACCCGTGACCTCGGCACCCTGCGCTTCGACCATGAGATAGCCGATGGTCAGGATCAGCCCCGCCTGGTCGATGACGATGCCGCTGCCCTCGCGTTCGCGGCCGAGCGTTTCGGCCGTGCGCGAATCGGACGGCACGAAGGTCTTCACCTTGACCACGGCGGCTAGCAGTTCCGGCACCGATTGCGCCCGTGCCGGTGCCACCACCGCCATTAGCAGCGGCGCCAAGATCCATACGACCAAGTACGGGCGCAACAGGCGACTCGTCATGCGCAAACTCCTTCGCCAACCCCGGCATCGACGCTAGCACACAAGCATGACGGTCGCATCGGCCCGGGCGGGGAAGACGGCATCACAGCGGTGTGATTGCGCCGATCGTTGCTATATATAGCGGCAATCATGTCGATTTCGCTCAGTCCCGCTCCGGGTGCCGCACCCGCCTATCTCGCAACGCTGAACGCCTCGCAGCGCGCCGCAGTGGAGTCGCTCGAGGGCCCGCTGCTGGTCCTGGCCGGTGCGGGCACCGGCAAGACCCGCGTGCTGACGACGCGGCTCGCGCACATCCTGATGACGCGGCGCGCCTATCCCTCGCAGCTGCTGGCGGTGACCTTCACCAACAAGGCGGCGCGCGAGATGCGCGAGCGCATCGGCGCCATGATCGGCGAGGGTGCTGCCGAAGGCCTCTGGCTCGGCACGTTCCATTCACTGAGCGCGCGCATCCTTCGCCGCCATGCCGAGCTCGTCGGCCTCAAGCCGAATTTCACCATTCTCGACACCGACGACCAGATCCGGCTGATGAAACAGATTCTCTCGGCCGAAAACATCGACGACAAAAAATGGCCCGCGCGGATCGTCCTCGGCATCATCGAGCGCTGGAAGGACCGCGGCCTGCCGCCGGACCGTGTACCGGCCGACGCCGCGGGCGAGATCGCAAACGGGCGCATCATCACGCTCTACAGACAGTATCAGGAGCGGCTGCAGACGTTGAACGCCGCCGATTTCGGCGACCTGCTGCTGCATTGCCTGACGATCTTCACAACGCGGGCCGACGTGCTGCAGGAATGGCAGCGCCGCTTCCGCTACATCCTCGTCGACGAGTACCAGGACACCAACGTCGCGCAGTATCTGTGGCTGCGGCTGCTGGCGCAGGCGCATCGCAACCTGTGCTGCGTCGGCGACGACGACCAGTCGATCTACAGCTGGCGCGGCGCCGAGGTCGGCAACATCCTGCGCTTCGAGCAGGACTTCACCGGCGCGCGCGTGATCCGGCTGGAGCAGAACTACCGCTCGACGCACCACATCCTGGGTGCTGCCTCCGGGCTGATCGCGCACAATAAGGGACGGCTCGGTAAGACGTTGTGGACCGCGGAGACCGGCGGCGAGAAGGTCGTCGTGCGCGGCGTCTGGGACGGCGAGGAGGAGGCGCGCTGGGTCGGCGAGGAGATCGAGGCGCTGCAACGCCGCGGCGACAAGCTCGGCGGCATCGCCGTGCTGGTGCGCGCCGGCTTCCAGACCCGCGAGTTCGAAGAGCGTCTCATCACGCTCGGCGTGCCCTATCGGGTGATCGGCGGCCCACGCTTTTACGAACGCCAGGAGATCCGCGACGCGATCGCCTATCTGCGCGTCACCGTGCAGCCCGACGACGACCTCGCCTTCGAGCGCATCGTCAACGTGCCGCGCCGCGGCATCGGCGATGCGACGCTGCAATCGGTGCACCGCCTCGCGCGCGCGAACAAGATCCCGCTGCTCGCGGCGGCGCGCAGCCTGGTCGAGACGGACGAGCTGAAGCCGCAGGCGCGCAACGCCCTGCGCCGCCTGCTCGAGGATTTCGCGCGCTGGTCGGGCCGGCTCGACAGCAGCCACCATGCGGAGCTGGCGCAGACGATCCTCGACGAGTCCGGCTACACCGGCATGTGGCAGGCCGACAAATCGGCGGAGGCGCCGGGAAGGCTGGAGAACCTCAAAGAGCTGATCGTCGCGATCGAGGAGTTCGAGACGCTGCAGGGATTCCTCGAGCATGTCAGTCTGGTCATGGAAAACGCCGAGGGCGCGACCGAAGAGCAGGTCAGCCTGATGACGCTCCACAGCGCCAAGGGCCTCGAGTTCGACACGGTGTTCCTGCCGGGCTGGGAGGAAGGCCTGTTCCCGCATCCGCGCGCGCTTCAGGAAAAGGGCGACGAGGCGCTGGAGGAGGAGCGGCGGCTCGGCCATGTCGGCCTGACGCGCGGCCGCACGCGCGTCTACGTTTCCTTCGCGGCCAACCGACGCATCCATAACCTCTGGCAATCTACCGTGCCGTCGCGTTTCGTGGGCGAGCTGCCGGCGGAGCACATCGAGGTCGTCAGCGAGCCCGGCCTGTGGGGTACGGGCGAGCAGCGCGGCTTCGGCGGCGTCAGGGAGGGCGGGTTCGGCTACGGGCAGGGCAGCTTCTTCGGCCGCGGGCGCGGCATGCTGATCGAGGCGAAGGCGGAGCTGGTGCCGCCGCGCGCCTCGCCCGAGCGGCCCTACGAGCCGGGTGCGCGCGTCTTCCATCAGAAATTCGGCTACGGCCGCGTGGTCGGCGTGGAAGCCGGCAAGCTCGATATCGAGTTCGAGCAGGCCGGCCGCAAGAAGGTCATGGATTCCTTCGTCGAGCCCGCGTGAGCGACTCGGCGTCACAACTCTGGCGCATCGTGCTGGCGACCGACGGGCGCAGCCAAGGCGCCTATGCCGCCGCTCTCGAGGATGTCGCGGAGTCGATTTCGGCTTTCGAGTCCGAACCAGGCGGCGCATGGCGCATCGAGGCGCTGACCGGCGCCGAGCCGGACGAGAATGCCATTTGCACACTTGTTGCCGACGTGGCGAAGGCGCTCGGGATGACGGCGCCGCGAATCGAGATCGGCCC
>DATAAP010000508.1:0-4518 GCA_036260035.1 Alphaproteobacteria bacterium
AATTCGGCGATCTTCCCCGGTCTGCAGGGCGGACCGCTCATGCACGTGATCGCCGCCAAGGCGGTGGCATTCGGCGAGGCATTGCGGCCGGAGTTCAAGGCGTACGCGAAAGCGGTCGTAGAGAATGCGCGGACGCTGGCCTCGACGATCGCGGCCAATGGCTTTGACATCGTATCGGGCGGCACAGACACGCATCTGATGCTGGTCGATCTGCGGCCGAAGAAACTGACCGGCAAGGCAGCCGACCAGAGTCTCGACCGCGCGGGCATCACCTGCAACAAGAACGGCATCCCGTTCGATCCGGAGAAGCCGACCGTGACGTCTGGCATCCGGCTCGGCACGCCGGCGGGCACGACGCGCGGCTTCGGCGTCAACGAGTTCCGCCAGATCGGCGAGATGATCGGCGAGGTGCTCGACGGGCTGGCGCAGCATCCCGACGACAATTCGCAGGCCGAGCGCGCGGTGCGCGCGAAGGTCGTCGATCTGTGCCGCCGCTTTCCGATCTATCGCGATCAATGAGAAGAAGAGCAGGGGGGTAGAGGAGGATGCGTTGCCCGTTCTGCGGTCATGACGACACGCAGGTGAAGGACTCGCGGCCAACCGACGACAACAGCGCGATCAGGCGCCGCCGCTTCTGTCCGGCTTGCGGCTCGCGCTTCACCACTTTCGAGCGCGTACAGCTCCGTGAGCTGGTCGTTGTCAAGAAGGGCGGCGTCAAGGAGCCGTTCGATCGCGAGAAGCTGGCGCGCTCGATCAACATCGCAGTGCGCAAGCGCCCGGTCGAGCCGGAGCGGGTCGAGCGCGTGGTCAACGGCATTGTGCGGCGGCTCGAAAGCCTCGGCGAGTCCGAGATTCCGTCGACGGTGGTGGGCGAAATGGTGATGGACGCGTTGTCGACCCTCGATCCCGTCGCCTATGTGCGCTTCGCCTCCGTTTACCGCAATTTCCGCGAAGCGAAGGATTTCGAAGATTTCGTCGGCAAGCTCGGCGACAAGGACTGACGCGACCGATCTCGGCCACATGCGCGCGGCGCTGGCGCTCGCGCGTCGCGGCCTTGGGCGCACTTGGCCCAATCCGAGCGTTGGCACCGTGCTGGTCCGCGACGGGCGTGTCGTCGGGCGCGGCTGGACGCAGCCCGGCGGCCGGCCCCATGCGGAGGCAGAGGCGTTGCGTGCGGCCGGCGGGGCGGCACGCGGCGCCACGGCCTATGTCACCCTGGAGCCGTGCAGCCACCACGGACGCACACCGCCCTGCGCGGAGGCGTTGGTGAGCGCAGGCATCGCCCGCGCCGTCGTCGCGGTGCAGGACCCCGATCCGCGCGTCAGCGGCGGCGGCAACGCAGCCCTAGAGGCAGCCGGCATCGCCGTTGCGACCGGGCTATGTGAGGCGGAAGCGCGCGAGATCAATGCCGGTTTCTTCTGCCGCATTCGGCACGGGCGGCCGCTCGTCACCGCCAAGGCCGCAACCGGTGTTGACGGGCGCATCGCCACGCATGCCGGCGAGAGCCGGTGGATCACCGGGCCGGCGGCGCGTGCCCGCGCCCATCTGCTGCGCGCAACGCACGATGCCGTGATGCTCGGCATCGGCACAGCGGCGATGGACGATCCGCAGCTCACTGTGCGGCTGTCCGGGTTGGCGGAGCGCCAGCCGGTGCGCATCGTCGTCGACGGACGGCTGCGGCTGCCGTTGACGAATCAACTCGTACGCACGGCGAAGGACGTTCCAACCTGGATCATCACGGTTGAAGGGGCCGACAGCGACCGCCAGGCGGCGCTTGCCGAGTGCGGCGTCGAGGTCATCGCGGTGCCGCGCGACGCGCAAGGGGAGTACCCCGCGCTGGATGCTGCCCTGTGCGCGCTGGGCGAGCGCGGGTTGACGCGGGTGCTCGTCGAAGGCGGCGGGCACCTCCTCGCAGCGCTGCTGCGGGCCCAGCTGGTCGACCGGATGGTATGGTTTCGCGCCGGGTTGGTGATTGGCGGCGACGGCGTGCCGGTCGCCGTTGCATTCGGCGTCGACAAGCTTGCGGACGCGCCACGTTTCGTGCGGCAAAGCGTCGAGCCCTGCGGCGACGACGTAGTGGAAACCTGGGCCCGCACGGCGTAGCGTTGCCGCCCATGTTCACCGGGATTGTGACCGATATCGGGCGGGTGCGCGCCTGCGTGCCCGCCAACAGCAGCCGCGACACGCGATTCGAGATCAGCACGAAGCTTCCGCTGGAGGAGATCGCCATCGGTGCGTCGATCTGCTGCTCCGGCGCATGCCTCACCGTCGTGCAGAAGGGGCAGGGGTGGTTCGCCGTCGATGCCTCGGCGGAAACCCTCGGCAAGACCACGCTGGGCGACTGGCGCACCGGGTTTCCGATCAATCTGGAGCGTGCGTTGCGGATGGGAGACGAGCTCGGCGGCCACATCGTCAGCGGCCACGTCGACGGGACTGCCACGGTGGTCGAGCGGCGACCGGACAACGGTAGCGTTCGCTTCGTTTTCCAGCTGGACCGCGATCTCGGCCGCTACATCGCCCAGAAGGGCTCGGTCGCTCTGGATGGCGTCTCGCTGACGGTTAACGAGGTCGAAGACCGCTCCGGCAGGACGCGATTCGGCGTCAACATCATCCCGCACACGCAGGAAAACACGACATTCGGCACCTGCCAGCCCGGCATGCGCGTGAATGTGGAAGTCGACATGCTGGCGCGGTACGTTTCCAGGCTGAGCCAGAGGAGCTAGCCCAATGCGGGTTTCCAAGCGCCAGAGCGAACTGCTCGAACGCGGCGCCGCCGACATCGCTTTCCTGTCCTCGGTCGAGGAGATCGTGGAGGATGCGCGCAACGGCCGCATCGTCATCCTGGTCGATGACGAGAGCCGGGAGAACGAGGGCGATCTCTACATTCCGGCGCAGATGGCGACGCCGGAGGCGATCAACTTCATGGCGCGCTACGGCCGCGGCCTGATCTGCCTCGCCATGACGCGCGAGCGGGTGGAGCAGCTCGGCCTGCCGCTGATGGCGCGCGAGAACGGCACGCGGCACCAGACGGCGTTCACCGTGTCGATCGAGGCACGCGAAGGCGTGACCACCGGCATCTCCGCGTCGGACCGCGCGCGCACGATTTCGGTCGCGATCGACCCGAGCAAGGGCCGCGAGCACATCGTGACGCCGGGCCATGTCTTCCCGCTGGTCGCGCGTGACGGCGGCGTATTGGTGCGCGCCGGCCATACGGAAGCCGCAGTTGACATCGCGCGCATGGCCGGGCTGCTGCCGGCCGGCGTGATCTGCGAGATCATGAACGACGACGGCACGATGGCGCGGCTGCCGGATCTCGTGAAATTCGCCCAGTTCCATGGCCTGAAGGTCGGCGCCATCGCCGACCTGATCGCCTACCGCGGCAAGCACGAGCGGACGATCGAGCGCCGCCTAGAGACGGTCCTGGACAGCCGGTTCGGCGGCATGTTCCGCATGATCGTGTACGTGAACAACGTCGCATATGCCGAGCACATCGCTCTGGTGAAGGGCGACATCTCCGGCCCGGAGCCGGTCATGGTGCGCATGCACGCGATCAATGTGCTTGATGACGTGCTCGGCGACCGCTCGGTCGGCCGCGGCGAGGTGCTGCATTCGGCGATGCGCATGATCGGCGAGGCCGGCCGCGGCGTCGTCGTGCTGATCCGGGAGCCGCGCCCGACCAGCTTGTCCGATCGCGTGCGCGCGCGGCTCGGGGACGCGGCGACGCCAGCGCTCGCTTTGGGCGACTACCTGTCGGATCGCGGCCGCCAGGCGGCACGCTCTGCGCCGCCCACGACCGATCTGCGCGATTACGGCGTCGGTGCGCAGATCCTCGTCGATCTCGGCGTCAAGGACATGATCCTGCTGTCCAACTCGCATCGGAACATCGTCGGCCTCGAAGGCTATGGGCTGCGCATCGTCGAGACGCGGCCGATCACGCCACTGCAATCCACCTGACGGAGAAACGAGAAGCCGATGAGCGAACGGCCGCACATCATGGTCGTTGAGGCGCGCTATTACGAGGATCTCTCCGAGGAGCTGCTGCGCGGCGCCACTAAGGCGCTGGAGGCAGGCGGAGCGACATTCGAGCGCTTCGCCGTGCCGGGAGCGCTCGAGATTCCCGCCGCGGTGCGCTTCGCGGCCGAGTCGGCCGGCTCGCTCGCGCAGCGCCGCCGCTTCGACGGTTACGTCGCGCTTGGCTGCGTCATCCGCGGCGAGACGACGCATTACGATCACGTCTGCGAGGAAAGCTGGCGGGGGCTGCAGGACCTTGCGCTCAAATACATGCTCGCAATCGGCAACGGCATTCTGACGGTGGAGAACGAGGAGCAGGCCTGGGAGCGCGCGCGGGTCGATCGCAAGAACAATGGCGGCTGGGCGGCGAATGCCTGCCTCAAGATGATCGCGAAATGGACTGCGCTGCAGGATAAATCCGAAGCTCTCGCTTGAAACGAAAGCTGCAGCAAAAATGCGTCCACTATTGCCATTCTGAGCGACCAGAGGGAGCGAAGAATCTCCTAC
>DATAAP010000509.1:0-2703 GCA_036260035.1 Alphaproteobacteria bacterium
GCGCTCGTCCAGCCGGTCGCGCCAGGCCCGCCCTGTAGCGGATCGCTCGACGCCGAGAAAGAAGCGCCGTTCGCCGGCAAGCGGCGGCGGGAGCAACGCGGTACTGGACAAAACGGACAACATCGGCCTGCCTGCGAGCGAATCAGTCGTCTATTGTCGGAGAGTCATCCGGCCCGCGCCATGCCAATCAGGAGCCCGAAATGTCACGTGTGGACGACCTCGATCCGGCAAGCCTCACGCCCGAGCAGAAGGAGGTGGCCGCCAGGATTGCCGGGACGCGCGGCGGCGTCGTGCGCGGGCCGTTCGCGATCTGGCTGCGCAATCCGGCGATCGCGGCGGCTGCCGATAGGCTCGGCACGACGCTGCGCCAGGGCAAGCTCGACAAGCGGCTGTTCGAGCTGATGGTGCTCCTCGTTGCCCGTCACCACAGCGCACAGTACGAATGGTACGCGCACGCCCGCCATGCGGCGGAGGTCGGGCTGGCCCCAGCCGTGGTGGAAGCGATCCGCGTGCGGCGCAAGCCCGAATTTGCGCGCGAGGACGAGCGGCTGATCTACGATCTCGTCACCGAAATGAATGAGACCAGGATGCTGTCGCAGGCGACCTACGACCGCGCCGTTGCAGCGTTTGGACTCGACTGCATGATCGAGCTGATCACCGCGCTCGGCTTTTACACCCTGGTCGCGATCATGCTGAACGCTTCCGACGCGCCGGTGCCCGGCGGCGAACGCCCGCTGAGTTAGTGCGCCTACTTTATGTAGCCGCGCCGCTGAAGCACCGCAGAGATGCGCTTCTTCAGATCGCTATCGAAGGATTGCGTGCGCGGCATAATGGTGGCGAAAAACTCGGCCATAACCTTCGGCATCAGCTGCAACGCCCGGGCGCCGGTCGGGCTGCGATAAAAAGCCGTCATGTCGCGCAGCTCCTGCGCGCTGAAGTGGCGGGCATAGACCGGCGCCGCCTCGGTCATCGCGCCGACGACAAATTCCTTCATTGCCGCCTCGAATTCGACGCGCAGCTCGGTCATGGTTGCTGCGTCCACCTTCGCGCCAAGCTCGGCCTGTAGCTTCGGCCAAATCTGCGCCGTCATTGCGCTGGTCATCTGCCCGATCAGGTCCGCCGACATGATCGAGGCAAGGTCCTTGGCCGCTTCCAGCGCCTCGGACGAGCCCGGCTCCTGCGCGCGCGCCGGCAGGCAGGACAGCGCAAGAATGACGACCAGAGTGATGAGGCGCATAGTGCCGCTTTTCTGCGCAGACGCGCGTCAATCAAGGTGAAACTTCTCGTGCTCGCGGTGCTCGGCCCTAATCCAGCGGACCGTGCCGGTGATCGAGCGCATCACTACCGTCTCAGTCTCGATGATGTCGCCGCGAAATACCACCCCCTTGAGCATGGGGCCGGTGGTGACGCCGGTGGCGGCGAACAAGCAATCGCCCCGCACCATGTCTTCGATCTCGTAGCGCTTGCGCGCATCCTTGATGCCCATCTTGAGCGCGCGCTCGCGGCGTTCCTCCGTGTCGAGCACGAGTCGGCACTGCATCTGGCCGCCGATGCAGCGCAGCGCTGCGGCGGCGAGCACGCCCTCGGGCGCGCCGCCGATGCCGAGATAGATGTCGATGCCGCTGTGTTTCGGATCGGCGGTGTGGATGACGCCCGCGACGTCGCCATCAGTGATGAGCGAGACCGAGGCGCCGGCCTTGCGCACGCCAGCGATCAAATCGGCATGGCGCGGGCGGTCGAGCAGGAGCGCGGTGATCTCCTGCGGCTTGACACCCTTGGCCTTGGCCAGATTGAGGATGTTCTCTTCGGCCGGTGCGTCGAGATCAACCACGCCTCTGGGATAGCCAGGGCCGATAGCGATCTTTTCCATGTACACATCCGGTGCGTGAAGGAGCGTCCCTTCATCGGCCATGGCTAAGGTGGCGATGGCGCCCGGCATGTTCTTGGCGCAGAGCGTTGTGCCTTCGAGCGGATCGACGGCGATGTCGACTTTGGGGCCGCTCCTGTTGCCAACCTTCTCCCCAATGAACAGCATCGGCGCTTCGTCCAGCTCGCCTTCGCCGATCACCACCGTGCCATCGATTGGCAACTTGTTAAGCTCGCGTCGCATGGCATCGACGGCGGCTTGGTCGGATCCTTTCTCCTTGCCTTGGCCGCGTAGCCGTGCGGCGGACACGGCCGCACGCTCGGTCACGCGCACGATTTCGATCGACAGAATACGCTCCAGCACCAAGTCGGGCTGGACGGTAATGGAAGGTCTGTTCATCTGGTCGCCTCGGTAATCAGCCCATGCTGCACCATTGCGGCGCGGAGAACCAGCCGTGTCGTCCTGGCTAGGCTCACCATAGGAGCGCCGATCGGAGACAATAAGTCAGACCTGTGATCGTGCGATGAACCATACAGCCGTTGTTACTGGCAGCTGCGGCGCCGGCGCGTAACGCCTCGGAATTCAGCCACCGGCCTCGACTTTGAAATACTTCGCCATCGCCGCCACGGCCTCTGGCGGCTGATTGAGCATGGCGGCGAAATCCTTGGTCACCTGCTCGGCCGAAAGAGGATCGACATCGATCTGCGCTTTCTCCATTTCGGCAAGGAAAGCGGGATCGCGCATAACCTTTGCGAAGGCGTCGCGCAGCGCGGCGACACGGTCGGCGGGGGTACCGGCGCGCACCCCGTAGGCCCGGCCGATCGCGGGCGGAGTCC
>DATAAP010000510.1:0-5436 GCA_036260035.1 Alphaproteobacteria bacterium
TGCTGAATTGCGTGCGCATCTTCACCAACTTGCGCGAAGGCAAGACGGCGCTCGCCGGCGTCGACGCCGTGCGCATCAGCCTCGTCCTGCGCGAAAACCTGCCGTGAAAGGCGCCGCTGCCCGATCCTAGCGTCAGCGCCTTTGCGTCGCTCTGCGCTCGCGCCAGAGGAGAAATTCGCGGAAAAGCTGATCCGCATTGCGCAGATCTGCATTTCCTTCGACGGAGGCGGGTCCACCAGCGAATCCTTCGCGAGCGCCAGCGGGCGCTGTTGGCATTGCCGCAAGCGCATTCAGCCCGGCATACGGGGTCCAGCCCGGCACCGGCTGCGCAAGGTCGCTCTCCTGCCAGGCGGGATGATGTCCTGGGGACTTGAGCGTGGGCTGGCTTCGCACGATGGCTTCCACGGCGGACTGCACCGCGGGGAAACGATCGGATTCAGGCGCCCAGTTGAAGGCCGCGAGCACGCGGCCAACCTTCAAGGTTGTGATCGGTCGCCCGCGGCCGCTCTCGCCGGCCGGGATCAGCAGCGGATAGTCCGCAGGCCGGATCTCGGCCTGCTCATAGATCGTCAGCAGTTTCGGTGTCATGCGGACGGGCAAGAAATGCAAGCGGTCGTCGACGTTCAAATCGTAGAACAGCCGCGCCGGCTTGCGTTCGACAAGCACCATGGCGGCGATGTCACGCTTCTTGAGCCTCTCGAGCGCGCGCGACGCGTCGATCGCCACAGGCTCTATACGCACGCCGAGAGCGCCGAAGACCATCTTCGCGGTGATGTGGCTCGGGCTCTCGGCCCTGTCGATCGCCACGCGGCGGCCGGCAAGTTGCTCGATCGAGCCGATCTCGCGCCGCGCAAGCAGATGGAACTCCTCGTCATAAAGCCGGCCTACGGCGCTGACCACGTTCTTGGCCCCAGGGAATAGAGCTCCTTCGGCCTCGAGATAGGCCAGCACATCCGCTGGCAAAATCGCGAGCTCGATGCTGCCTGAGTAGATCAGGCTGGCTACGTTATGGACCGGGCCCTTGCCGAGGACCGGCAGGATCTGAACCGGCTCGTGCTCGAGCACATCTGACATCTCGCTCAGCATTCTGATCGATGCCGGGTCACGGTTCTTGGATAGTACGCCGACCGCACGCGCAGCTGTACTCTTCCCCGGCGCGGAGATCACCGCCCCGTCGGCGTTGAGGTGAATTGCGTGCAGTGCCGGCACATCGCCCCGCTCCGCGCCTGGCGCGTTGTCCTGGGCCGGCGTGTCAGGATCTTGTCGTTGCATCTGATCCTGTACGACCGCTTGCGGATCGGCAGCAACCGTCCCGCTGGTCGAGAACGTGGCTGGAAGAAGTACTGCTGCGATCGAAGCTATCAAGATCCGTCGCATCGTTCGCCTCCGTCACCGGAGCGTCGCGACTCGTTCGCGTGGCACATGCCATAAAATGATGTGGTAGTGCGGTTCGTCGACGCCGGGATGGCCTTGCGTGAAGTGCATATCGACGTGGTCCACCGGCTCGGGCGTGCCTTGGATGGCTGCGTGCGTCTTGTGCGCGTTCAGATCATCGAGCGGCACCATGAAAATGGTGCTGACAAGCTCTCCATTGCGATCATAGGCCCGGAATGGTCCAACGGGGATCGTACGTGGTTGCACCCAGAGCTGACCGAGGCCTGGAAAGAAATCGGGAAAGCGCACGAGCTCGCTGACCCTGCGATAATCGCCACCGGGCGGCGCCATGCTCTTCGTCGCGCTCGGCGCGCCGTGCATCCGCGCGTGCTGTTCGGCCGGTAGCGCCTCCTGCACGATTGCGCGTTGGTCTGGCTTTGCCGCAGCCTGGGCCGCTCCCTCCCCGCGCTGCTCATTCGCAGACGGCTCGCCCGAGGTCGTTGCTGCCGGCGGCTCCGGCTGCGCGCGCGGTGTATCTGCGTACCGTGGCGGGAGCGCATCGCACGCGACCAGCGCCGCGACGCTGGCGAGCAGCGTGGCTGCGAAGCGGCTGTTTGAACCGAGATCAGTCCGCCGGGCGGCGCTTTCCGAATGAAGCGACGCAGGATCTGCGTCTGATCCGCCGCAAGGCCTTTTCATTATCCTGCTCGCGCCGCTTGAGCGTGTCCCCGAGCCGCTTCGGCTGCTGCCGCTGTTTGCCGCCTCCAGTGTCGGAACGGCGCTTCTGTTTTAGTTACGGTCCTGTGTTGTCGTCACAGAACGATATTGAACACGGTGCGATTACTGGCTTGTTCCGCCTATCCTACTAAAAGACCAACGTACTACTAATTCTGTCGCAGCGGGCTGGCGGGCCACTCTTCCAATCCACTTGAACCGATGCAGTTCGTTCGGCGACGCCGCGCTTGGCGCAACCAAAACGTTGGTCGCGACTCACATCCACATGGCATCGCTGCCGCGCTAGCGGGCTGGACGTCTAAGCAGCCGCGAACCCTGAAAAGTAGGCCATGCCGCGGGCGATGCTGGTCGACGGCACGATCGACGCGGTGATCACGCAGGACCCCGAGGCGATCGTGCTGAACTGCGTGCGCATCTTCGCCGACCTGCGCGAGGCAAGACCGCCTCGTCGGCGTCGACTCGGTGCGCATCAGCCTGGTGATGTGCGAAAACCTGCCGTGAGATCCGCGGGCGCGATTGTGCGACCATGGGCGCCGCGTTGCGGCTTTCCGCAAAACTATCACTGCGGTGTCCGAAAAACTGGCAATACGATTGTCACAGCTCGGTCTGCAAGAGCCGGGACCAGCGTTGAATCAGTCACTTGGCCAGAACAGCCTCACCGTCCTTGCATTCTCTTATTTGAGAGTTATACTCTCATGTAGGAGAGCGACATGGCAATCGGTCCTGTTCCGGAAGAGACCCGCGAAGCGCCGCTGGTCGACCTGGGCAATGCTCAGGCCAGGGCGCGGATTTCCGCTGGCGCGTTTCGGGCCTTTCGCGATACCGCGGACTATCTCGGTCTGAGCATCAGCAACCGCTGCCGCCTGCTGGGCGACCTGCCGCAATCCACGTTCCATCGCTGGGTCGAGAAAGGCGCGCCAACCTTGCCGCGCGATACGCTTGAGCGGATCTCGCTCGTGCTGGGAATCGTGAAGGCGCTGCGGCTGCTCTTCGCGTCCGACGAGGCGGGAAAGCGCTGGCTGTTCGCGCCGAACACGGACGCGCCCTTCGCCGGCGCGAGCCCGGCCGAGCACATGTTGCGCGGCTCCATCGCTCATCTCTATGGCGTCCGCAGGTACCTCGATTCGTGGAGAGGCGTGTGGCCGTAACCGCGTCCCGGTTCGCCGGGAGACGCACGCATCGACTGATCGCCAGCCGCTATCCGACCATCGGGCCATTCGACTACATCAAGGACGCTGAGGCGGCGGCGATCGCCGCCGAACTCGAGACCGCAACGAACGACCGGCTGAACGACGTCGCGGGAAGGCTGGCGCTGCTGGACCCCAAGGACATCGTGGTCGGCATCCCGACCGCGCATCAGGTGATGGCAGCCTTCCTGCATACGGCCGAGACCGGCGGGCGATTCAACAGTCCGGACCTCGGCGCGTGGTACGCCGCCTTGGAAATCGAAACCGCGATCGCCGAGACCCTCTTCCATCATGGGCGCCGGCTCGGCAAGTCGGCCGCGGGATTTCCGAACGCGATCGAGATGCGCGAGCTGATCACGCGGCCGCGCGCGGACCTGGTCGACATCCGCGCCGAGGACGATCCGGGTCTATACGCGCCGGACGACTACAGGAAGAGCCAGGCGTTCGGTCGCGAATGCCTGAAACAGCGGCGCGACGGCATCTGGTATCGCAGCGTCCGGCGCGCGGGCGGCGAGAACGTCGTGATCTACAAGCCGCGGCTGCTCGTGCCGGTGATCCAGGGCGATCACTATCGCTACGACTGGGATCGGCAAGGCAACCCGAACGTGGCGCGCATCACCGGCGTGCAATAGCGACGAACGAAGGAAGGCCCGCCCGAACTGCGCGCATCTTCACCAACCTGCGCGAAGGCAAGAGCGCGCTCGCCGGCGCCGACCCCGTGCGCATCAGCGTTTGCAACACCTGCGCAGCGACCCGGCGGTTACGGGACCTACCGGGCGCTGACTATCTTCCAGGCGCCGTCCGGTTGGCGACAGGCAACGCCGTAAGCCTGCTGGCGCTGGCCACCAATGGTCGCGACGGTCTGGTACTCGCGGCAATATGCGCCGGAATGGGCCTGATAGGAGCGAACCGGGACCATCTCGTAGCCATGGCCGGCATCGTTCTCCCAGACGATCGGCCGCCGGTCGGGCGCGTGCTCGAGCGCCTGCCCGAAGCATTCCTGGTCCGCGTCGTCCATCGAGCGGCCAACGGACGTGCCGAGCAGCACGCCGATCAGCGTTCCGCCCGCGGTCGCGACGATCTTGCCCCGGCCTTTCCCAATCTGGCTTCCGGCGAGCCCCCCGATCGCCCCGCCGACCACGCCGCCGATGATCTCCGACGTGATCAGGCCACGGTCGCAGGTGCCGCGATCGAAGCCATAGGGCACGCGGTAACCCGCATCCCGTGGTCCGTAATAGTGATGGTGGTGATGAACGACCTTCGGCTTGTGGTGCTTGTGATGGTGGTGGTGATGCTTGTGCTTGTGACGGTGCCCGCGATCATCGTCGTCATCATCGACGAGTATGAAGGCGGGTGCTGGCTCGTAGCCCGGCTGGAGGCTGGCGGCCTGTCCCGTCGCCGGGCTCAATGCAAGAAGCATGGCGCAGCCGAAGGCTGGCGCACGATGCGCGCGAATCCGATCCGTCCAAGACATGAAACCCCCTCAGGCAAAACCACGCGGACAGCGTTCGGCTGTTTTTTGCGTGAGAAGAACGTTCAACTGTAGTGTTTATTCGAGCCGCACCAGAATTGTCACCGGTCGGCGCTTTCTAGTGCCCGCCGGTCACAACATTATCATTCAACACGGCGACGCGGACGAGCGGTCCCGCCCGGCTGTCAGGCACAACCGCGCGCCGCAGCAGCGGCGGCCGCCGGCCGCCCGACGCCACGGGCCGCGAGCGCCATCGCTCGCAGCTGAAGCGTGACCAGGTTTGCGCCCGAACCTCGGCCTTATCCGCCGCTGATTGGTACTTTGGTCCGCTACCCGGTTGGACCATTTCTGCGGCTCGCACAGAGGCCTAAGCTTCCGTCGGGTTTCGGCAGGCGCTGCGGCGATGACGCGCATCTCGATCGTGCTCTGTGGAATAGGCCTGATCGCGGCATGCGCGAGGCCTCCTCTCGACCCGCGAATGCCGGCCGAAATCGCGTCGCCGGCACCCGACGCCTGGCACGATGCCGCAAACGACCTTGCGAGCACCATTCACGCGAAACTGGCGGATGAAGAGCGCGCCGGACCGCTGCAGCTCGGCGCGATTCAAGGCGACGTCCCGACCTATTTTCGCGACCTCCTCCTCGCCGGCCTGATCGATCGCGGCGTGCA
>DATAAP010000511.1:0-6259 GCA_036260035.1 Alphaproteobacteria bacterium
CTTTCACAGCGCGCGGCCGTCCCCATGCCTAGAACAGGAGTAGTTTAGGCCATCCGGGACGGTTTACCGAGGGACATTAAAGCGCCCCCTGCCGGCCGGGTGTGTGCCGGAACACACGACCGGAATCGGCTTTGACAGCCATCCAAGATAATGTGGCAAGGGCGCCTCGCGCCGGTGTTCGTAAGCAGGAGCGAAATCATGAATCTCACTCGCCGCGCTGCCCTTGCCTGGTCGGCGATTCTCCTGGGGTCTCCCCAGGCGGCGCTCGGCCAGGAACGCGACTGCATCGCCGCGCGCGTCGTCGGCGATGCCACGATCCAGCGCGGGACGGCGACTCAGCCCGTGCGACCGGCCATGCCGCTCCGCCAGGGCGACCGGCTCGTGACCGGCGCCGGCGGCCGCGTCGAGATGCGCTGCCCCGACGGTTCCAGCCTTGTCGTCGGGGAACGCAGCTCCGTGCACTTGTCGATCTTCATCACGGACGATCGCCGGCACAACGCCGTTGTCGAGGTCCTCGAGGGCATCGTCCGCGCCTTGCTGCCCGGCGGCCACGCCTGGGAGCGCTTTGATATCGTCACGCGGACGGCGGTGGCGTCGGTGCGCTCGACGGTATGGATCGTCGATGTCAAACCGGATTCGACCGGTGTTTTCGTCGAGTCCGGCGGCGTCCTGGTGTCGAGCCGGGTCAACCAGGCGCAGGTATTCCTGCAGCCTGGCTACGGCGTCGATGTCGGCACCCAAGCAGCACCCTTGGAGGCGCGTCTGTGGGGCCAGGCGCGCATCAACGATGCGCTTGCGCGCACGCGGTTGCCGTAAGCGGCCATGGACGCGCTGCAAGGGACATTGGCATCGCGGAAATGGCGGGCCGCCCTCGCGCTCGTGCTGACCGTTCTCGTCGCGGCCGGCCAGCTCTGGTACCGCGACGCGCCGCTGGTCAGCGCAATCGAAGGGACCGCATTGGCCTGGCGCTTCGTCCTGCGCGGCGCGGAGACGCCGCCCGATAACGTCGCGATCCTGGCGATCGACGACCGCACCGTGACGCAGATCCGACGCTGGCCGCTGCCGCGCAGCGCCATCGCCGATGCGGTCGCGAAGCTCACGGCGTACGACGCCGCAGCCGTCGGCATCGACCTGATGTTCCTCGACCGTGAGCAATCGCCCGACGGCATCGCGCTCGGCCCCGGCGATCTGGCGCTCCGGGACGCCTTGCGCGCGGCGCCGAACGCGGTGATCTCGTTCGCTTTCACGTTTGGACCGAAGACGACCATCGCGGCGGAAGCGGCGGCGGCGCTGCGCAGCTCTGCCTATCGCGTCGTGCAGCAATCCAGCGCGGGTCAGGCGCGCGGGATGTTGCGCGCCGCCGATGCCCTCATGCCGATCGAGCCGTTTCACGGCGTCGCCGGAATGGGCCATGTGAACGTGCCGGTCGACCAGGACGGCGCGCTCCGCCACGTCCATCCCGCGATCGCGATAGAAAACATGTTCGCGCCGGCGCTGGCCGTCGAGGTCGCGCGGCGCTTCATGCGGCTGTCACCCGATGAAGTCGCCCTGCTGATCGGCCGCGGGCTGGCGCTCGGCGACCGCATCGTGCCCACCGACCAGGCGATGCGCGTGCCGATCGCCTATTATGGCCCGGCAAGCGCCATCGACACTTACTCCATGATCGATCTGCTCGAAGGCCGCATCCCGCGCGAGCGGTTCGCGGGCCGCGCCGTGCTGATCGGCGCGACCGCGGTTGGCGTCGGCGACACCTTCGCCTCGCCCTACAGTCGCGCGCTTCCCGGCGTCGAGGTCCTGGCGACCGTCGTCGCCAATCTGATCAACGCGCAGACGATCGATCACGGCGCGCGCGCGATGATGTGGGACGTGATCGCCATTTTGGTGCTGGCGCTGGCAGCCTATGCGGCCGCGCATCTGCCCTCGCCGGCCATCGCCTTCCTGTCCTGCCTGGCCCTGCTGGTCGCTTGGTTCGTTTCAGCGCAGATCGCTTTCAACCAAGGGTGGATCTGGCTCAGCGTGCTGTTTCCGAGCCTGTCGGTGATCGCCAATGCCGGCGTGGTCGGCGGCAGCCGCTTCGCGCGCGAGCGCTGGCTGCGGCGCGACGTCGAGCGCCAGCGCAGTAACCTCGCGCGCTATCATTCGCCGTTGGTCGCCGACATGCTGGCGCAGACCGCCGGCAAGGACCTAGCGGAGCGCGAGCAGAACGCGGCCATCCTGTTCGTCGACCTTGCCGGGTTCACGCGGCGCAGCGAGCACATGACGCCGTCGGAGACCGCGCATTTCCTGCGCAACTTCCACTCGCGGGTGGAGCGCGCAGCACTTGCCGAGGGCGGCGTGCTCGAGCAGTTCACCGGCGACGGCGCCATGGTGATCTTCGGCCTGCCCGCGCCGAGCGACAACGATGCCGTCGCAGCGATGCGCTGCGCGCTGGCGCTCGCGGCGGACATCACGTCCTGGAGCCGCGAGATCGCTCCCAACGGCGAAGCGCCGATGCGCGTCGGCGTCGGCCTGCATTACGGGCCCGTCCTCATCGCGCGCGTCGGCGGCCAGAAACAGATTCACCTTACCGCGACCGGCGATACGGTAAACGTCGCCAGCCGCCTCGAGGCGCTGACGCGCACATTCGATGCGACGATCGTCGCCTCCGATGCGCTGGTGCGCGCGGTGCGCGCCAGCGGGCGCATCGACTTGCTCGCTGGATTCGAGAGCCTGCCGCCGCAAGTGATCCGCGGCCGTGATGAAAAGATAGGTATCTGGATCGGCCGCCCGAACCAACTCGCCCACGCCGCGGCGCAGAAGAAGTAGCCCTTCCCGCGTTGTGTCGGCGCCGCTTACAGAATTAGTGGAAAATTTACGATCGTAAATCGCAAGAAGAGCGCAAGCCCTTGATCTAGCGCCCTCCGGCGCTAGGCATCCGGATTGCATCTAAACTTTTGCGCGGCGGCGTTGTGCAACCCGCGGCGGAACAGTGTCGTTAAGGTTGGATAGTCCCCTATGTCGCGTGCCGCCATGAGCGAAACCCGCCTCCTCGGAAGTTCAGAAATCTGGCGTGCGGCGCGGGCGCTCATCATCCAGCACGGACAGGAAGCGCCGACGCGCGCCGCGCGGCTCGCCGACGAGATGAAGAGTGCCGGCGACGCGGATGGTTTCCGCGCCTGGATCCGCGTGATGCAGGCCGCTAGCGAGATGCTCCGCAAAGAGCGCGAGCCGGGCGAGCTGGTGCACTGAGCCGGTTGACCGCCGGGCGAGCGCTCACTACCTAGTCCCTGCCAGACGGCTGGATGGCCGCGGCTTCCTTCGCGGGAAGTCGAGGAAAGTCCGGGCTCCACGGAAACAAGGGTGCCGGGTAACGCCCGGCGGGGGCGACCCCAGGGAAAGTGCAACAGAAAGCAAACCGCCTCCGGGCAACCGGCGGCAAGGGTGAAAGGGTGCGGTAAGAGCGCACCGCGCTTCCGGCAACGGAAGCGGCACGGCAAACCCCACCCGGAGCAAGACCAAATAGGGGCGGCACGTTCGTCTCCTTCCCCGGAAGGATCGGACAGGCGGGTTCCCGCGCCGCCGCCCGGGTCGGTCGCGCGAGACGCCTGGCAACAGGCGTCCCAGAGGAATGGTCATCCATCGCCCGGCGACGGGCGAGGACAGAACCCGGCTTACAGGTCGTCTGGCTTTATCCCCGTATCAAAGGTAGTAACTCCTAAGTGAGTCAATCGCTTAGCTGTTGATAACCTTCTTCGCTGGCGCAGCAATCGCGAAATCACGGCGATTTTCGCACCGCCCTAAGTGTCAGCAGGGTTGCGCGTGCTAGCCGTGGTTGCCGTCGCGGTTGTGGATAACTGAGAACGTTAACGGCCGTTAACTCGCGGCAGCACCACGATTTTTTGTCTTTTCCCGTTGACGCCCATATTAGCCCATGATATCCCATTCCATCCCACAGACACGCTTCGTCGTGCGCGCGCCCGCTGGGGGATGCTGGTGTCAGGGGATTTTCCTCCAGCTTCAGGGGGTTAGCGCTTTCGGGGAGGCCGTGCCACGCGGGGGATGGGGTGAAATCGTTCCTATCCAGTCACACGTTCAAGGTCGATCGGAAGGGACGCATCTCCGTCCCCGCCGATTACCGCGTGACATTGGCGGAACTGAACTCCGACGGCTTCCTCGCTTTCCCGTCGCTCACCGACGCTGCCATCCGCGCCTGCGCCAGCTCGGCGCTTGACCAGATCACCGCCCAGACCGACCCGACCTCCGTCTTCACGCCGACGCCGCTGTCGCATGCGCTGATCTCGGTGCCCGACATCGTTCGGCTGAGCTTCGACGCCGAGGGTCGCGTCATGCTGCCGCGCGAGCTGGTCGAGCACGCCGGAATCACCGATTCCGCAACCTTCGCCGGGCGCCTCCACTACTTCGAGATCTGGCAGCCGGAGCGTTTCCGCGCGCACCAGGCCGCGCTGCGGCAGCGCCTGCTCGCGCAAGGCAATGGCGGCCTGCCGCCGGCGATGGGGGCTTGACATGAACGTGCCCGCCTCCGCCCCTGTGGCCAGCCACATCCCGGTCCTCATGCCGGAAGTGATCGGCGCGCTGGCGCCGCGCGATGGCGCCGTCTACGTCGACGGTACTTTCGGCGGCGGCGGCTACTCGCGCGCGCTGCTTGAGGTGGCGCGCTGCACGGTCTGCGGCATCGACCGCGACCCGCGCGCGATCGCCGCGGGCGCGGCCTTGGCCGCCCAGCATCCCGGCAGACTTGAGCTCTTCAACGGTCGTTTCGGCGACATGGAACGGCTGTTGGCCGCGCGCGGGGTGACGCAAGTTGACGGCGTCGCTCTCGATATCGGCGTCTCCTCCCCGCAGATCGACGAGCCCGCGCGCGGTTTTTCCTTCCGGTCGGACGGCCCGCTGGACATGCGCATGGGCGATGACGGCCCCACCGCGGCCGACGTGGTGAACGGCGCCGACGAGGCCACGCTCGCCGACATCATCGAGCGCTATGGCGAAGAGCGCTTCGCGCGCCGCATCGCGCGCGCGATCGTCGCCGCGCGCAGCGCCGCGCCGATCACCCGCACGGCGCAGCTGGCCGAGATCGTGCGTGGGGTCGTCCACCGCACCGGCGACGGCATCGACCCCGCGACGCGCACCTTCCAGGCGCTCCGCATCTACGTGAACGACGAGATCGGCGAGTTGCAGCGCGGACTCGCGGCGGCCGAGCGGCTGCTCTCACCCGGCGGCCGCCTCGCCGTGGTGTCCTTCCATTCGCTCGAGGACCGCGCCGTGAAGCTGTTCCTGCGCGAGCGCAGCGGCGCCGCCCCGCGCGCCTCGCGCCATCTGCCGGACATGGAAGCGGCCGCGCCCGCGCCGAGCTTCGCGCTGCGCCGGCGTCAGGCGCTGACGCCCACCGAGGCCGAGACGGCTGCCAATCCGCGCGCTCGCTCGGCCCGCCTGCGCGCCGCCGAGCGGACCGCCGCCCCGGCCTGGACGTCCCTCGCGGAGGGCCGGGCATGATCCGCAAGGCCACGCTCCTCTGCCTGCTGGTCGCCGTCGCCGGCGGCGGCCTCATGTTCACGGTCGCGCACGAGGCGCAGCAACGCGAGCGCGAGCTGGCGCGCCTCAACCGCGAGATCCGCGAGGCGCGCGAATCGATCGCGGTGCTCGAAGCGGAATGGGCCTATCTGAACCAGCTCGACCGGCTGCAGCGGCTCGCCGTGCAGTATCTGGAGCTGGTGCCGCTGACGCCCGACCGCGTCGTGGATTTCGAGGATCTGCCCGTGCGCACGCCGCGCCCGGCCCCGGATCTCGTCGCCGCGCACCCTGCCATGCCCGCCCGCCCCCTGCCCCGTTCCACAGGAGACCGTGCCCGATGAGGTCGCTGTTCCGCCGCCGCGAGTCCGACGTCCGCGCGCCGCTCCCGAGCGTCGTGCCGGCCGGCGTCGAGCAGCCGGCAGGCGAGCTGCGTCAGGCCATCGAGACCGGCCGCAACCGTCTGGTGCTGGGCGGCGCCCTGTTCGCGATCGCCTTCGGCGTCATCGCCCTGCGCCTGGTCGATGTGGCGGCGCTGCGGGCGGCCGACGGCGACGGCGCGGCCGCTTCGGTGCAGCGGGCGGAGCCGCGCGCCGAGATCGTGGACCGCAACGGCATCCTGCTCGCCGGCAATCTCGCCACCGCGTCGCTCTATGCGAACCCCCGGCAGGTGATCGACCCCGACGCGTCGGCCCGGCGGCTGGTGCAGATCCTTCCGGGGCTGAACGAGGGCGAGGTGGCGGCCAAGCTGAAG
>DATAAP010000512.1:0-2407 GCA_036260035.1 Alphaproteobacteria bacterium
AACACGAAACTCTACGAGCTCTCGAAAGAGATGGGCATGATCCCGAGCTACCCGGACATCCGCAAGCTGGTGTGGGAGCACGCGCTGCGCAGCTGATGGCGGCGTCTGCGGCGACGATGGCCGGTGCTGCGTGGCGCGGCGTAAGGCTGCCGCCCCGGGCGGTCGCGCATCTCTTCACGCTGCTGTTCCTCGCGGTGTGGGGCGCCGCATCGCTGGTGGCTCCGTCCTATCTGCTGCCCGGCCCGATCGAAGTGGCGGCGCGGCTCTGGGCGTTCGTCACCAGCGCGCGCGATCTGGGGCATGTCGGCGCGTCGCTGCTTCATGTCGGCACGGCCATCGCCATCTCGTTCACGATCGGCTCGCTGCTGGCGATCGTTGCGCATTACGTGCCGCCGTTCCGATTCGCCATCGAGCGGCGGCTGGGGCCATTCCTCAATGCGTTCTCGGGCGTCGGCTGGACCTTGCTTGCCGTCATGTGGTTCGGCATCAATGCCGGCACGGTGGTCTTCGCCATCAGCGCCGTCCTGGTGCCGTTCGCGCTCGTCAACATGGCCGCCGGCCTCGCCAATCTCGATCGCGAGACGCTTGAGATGGCGCGCAGCTTCACCCGCCGGTCCTTGCGCGTCTTCGCCCGCATCGTCATTCCGTCGCTCTATCCCTTCATCTTCGCAACGCTGCGGATCATGTTCGGCGTCGCCTGGAAGGTGACCCTGACGGCCGAGCTGTTCGGCGGCAGCAGCGGGCTCGGCTATCTGATTAATCTTGCGCGGCAGGAGTTCGACACGGCGACCATCATCGCCGCGATCGTCATCATCATCGCTTTCGTGCACAGCATGGACCGGCTCGTCTTCGTGCCGCTCCAGGCCCGCCTGTCGCGCCACTATGCCGCCTAGCCGCCAAGCTGCCCGCGTGCCGCTGTCGCATCGCCTGATCGGCGAGGGCTTGGTTTTGCTGGCCCTGATCGGCTGGTGGCTGCTCGCCCGCCGGCTGCCGGAATTCATCCTGCCCGATCCGGCCTCGGTGGCGCGGCGGCTGGTTGACCTGTTCGTGACCCCGGAGTTCCTGCAGCACACCTTCGCGTCGACTTGGCGAGTGGTTGTCTCGGTGATCGCAGCGCTGCTGATCGGCGGCACGCTCGCCTTCGTCGCGGACCGTGTGCCCGCGCTCGAAGCCGTGGTGAACGAGCGCATCAAGCCGGTGCTCAATTCCTTTCCTTCGATCGGCTGGGCGATCCTCGCGGCCATCTGGTTTCCGCCCGGCGATTTCGGCGTCATCTTCGTCGAGGTGGCAATTCTCATCCCGTTCTGCCTGATCAATATCAGCGAGGGGCTGCGCAGCATCGACCGCGAGCTCATCGAGATGGGCCGCAGCTTCACCCGCCGGCGCGCGCGCATCCTGTGGCGGCTGACTCTGCCGCTGCTGGTCCCCTACGTTCTGGCGGCGCTGCGCATCGCGTATGGCATCGCATGGAAAATCGCGCTTGTATCGGAGCTGCTCGGCGCGCCCAGTGGGCTCGGCTATCTCATGCTGCGCGCCCAGACAGCGGCCGACAGCCCGACTTTCCTCGCCACATGCTTTGCCATCGTGGCGATCTTCGTGGCCGGCGAAAAGCTGGTCATCGTGCCACTCGAGCGCCGCTTCGCGCCGCGCTGAACGACGGAGACCACGCATGGCAACGACTCTTGCTCCTGAAACCGAGGTGCGGACGGGCGCCGGGATCCTGCGCGGCGCGCATGAGGACGGGCTCCTGGTCTTCCGCGGCGTGCCCTATGCGCGGCCGCCAGTCGGCGAACTGCGCTTCATGCCGCCGCAGCCGATGCCACCCTGGAACGGAACGCGCGACGCGGTCGCCGACGGGCCGATCGCCCCGCAGGGCCGCTCGCGGCTTGCGCACATCATGGGCGATTTCGAGCGACCGCAGAGCGAGGACTGCCTCACTCTCAATGTTTGGACCTCAGCCGCGGACTCCGGCAAGCGGCCGGTGATCGTCTGGATTCACGGCGGCGCGTATTCGAGCGGCGCCGGATCGCTGCCCTGGTATTCGGGTGCCAGCTTCGCGCGCAACGGCGACATGGTCGCCGTGTCGATCAACTACCGGCTGGGCGCTTTGGGATTCCTCTACCTGCCTGGGGTAAGCGACGGCAATCTCGGGATCCAGGACCAGGTGATGGCGCTGCGCTGGATCCGCGACAACATCGCCGCGTTCGGCGGCGATCCAGACAATGTCACGGTGGTCGGCCAGTCGGCAGGCGCAGGCTCGATTGCGATCCACATGACCATGCCGTCGGCGCGTGGCCTGTTCCGCCGCGCGGTGATGCAGAGCGCGCCCTTCGGGCGCATCACGCGCCGTGCCGACGATGCGCAGCGCATCGGCGGCCGGCTGCTCGATGTGCTCGGCCTGAAGCCC
>DATAAP010000513.1:0-3397 GCA_036260035.1 Alphaproteobacteria bacterium
ATCGTGATTCCGCCGGTCTCGATAGTGAAATCGTGATAGCCGCCCCGAAAGTCCATGCCGCGCATCTTGAGCACACGCAGACGCCGGCGCTCGGCGCCGTAATCGAGCGCCATCTGCTCGATCGTGATCACGCCGTGCGCGATGCTGTGTAGGTGAGCATCCGCCGCGTCGGAGGAGAGGTCGTCCAGCAACAGCACCGTCGAATGCCGGCCCGCAAAGAAGTGCTTCAGCGCCAGGATTTGACGACGATACCGGAGAGAACTTTGTGCAAGCAGGCGTAGTTCCGACAGGCTATCGAGCACGACCCGAACGGGCTGGATCTCGTTGACCCGGTCGAAGATGAGCTTTGTCGTTTCGCTCAGCTCCATCTCGGAAGGATGAAGAAGGGTGAGCTCCCGGTCTGGATCGAGGGTCGCTTCGGGCGGGACCAGCTCGAAAACGGATATGTTGTCCAGCGACCAGCCGTGACGTGCGGCGACGGCGCGCAGCTCCCGTTCACTTTCGGACAGGGTGACATAGAGCGCCCGCTCGCCGCGACGCGCGCCCTCGAGGAGGAACTGCAGCGCGATGGTGGTCTTCCCTGTGCCCGGCCTTCCTTCGAGCAGGTACAGCCGATCGGCGTCCAGCCCGCCGTACAGAACGGCGTCGAGGCCGGTGATGCCTGTGGAAATAGGGGTTCGTTCGTGCGAAGCGGCGCCGGAGGTCGTTGTCTTGCTCATGGGATTCCTGTGCTGCCGGCGGGCCTGCATTCTACGACAGCAGCTTTCCTTCAGCCAGCCGCGGCCCAACTCCTACATACATGTGTAGCGGTGCGGCCGTCGCGCGCCGTTAGAAGTGGCGGCGCGCAGGGCGCCGCCGATCAGCAGATTGTCTGTGCTCTGCGACGTGTTCGCCCCGCGTCGGGCCGGACGCTACGGCCGCGCGGTGCGGTGGAGCGTCGACCACAGGAACGGGCCGGCCGCGTCGTCGCGATGGCGGCCGCCGGCACACGCTGCGAACCATGCGGCGGCTGCGCCGACCATCGCCGCGGCGCCGGCCATGAAGGCGAGGACGACGGTGCTGCGACGCGCACGCACGATGTTCTCCCGCGCGCTGGCGATCACGGCATCGACCCGACTTGCGGCATCGGGCTGCGCTGCGCCGGTCATCTGTCCGACGAGCCGCACGAGATAGCTGCGATCGTCGGCCGCGACGCCGTCATGGCCGGACGCCGTCAGGAGGATGCGGCCCGCTTCGGCGCGCGCATACGCCATGTCGGCGCCGGCCGGCCGGCGCTCGGCGCGGAACAGGCGGTCGAGATCGTAGGCGATGATGTTCTCGGCGCCGACCGAGGCCGACGGGCCGGCAGCGCCCGCCGACGGTGCGGCGAGACGCGAGACCGCCGGTGCGGACAGCGCGATCAGCAGGGCGGTCGCCAATGTCGCAAGGCCCCAGACGATCAGCCCGTGCGTGCCGTCGCGGGCCTCGATCTCGGCCGGCGTCGCATCAGCCAGCCGGGCGCGCATGCGGCCGGCGATGTACCCGCCAAGGCCGTAAGAGGCGACCGCGACCAGGACCAGATAGAATCCCGAGAGCAGCCACAACGCGAATGACGCGTCGCGCCAGGTCGGCGAGGTCGAGCTCACCGCGAGTCCGATCGCCGCTGCGAAGCTGTGGAGCACAAAGGCGAGGGCTGCCGCCGCGATCGCGCCGGCAAAAACCGGCCGCCACTGAATGGAAGCGAGCTGCTCGGCAGCGGCGCCTGCGGTCGGGACGGCGGGTGTGCCGGCGATGGCCATGGCGAACCCCCGGTCAGCGCAGGCCGAGGAAGGACAAGATCGCCAGAATGACGACGATCAACCCGACGAGATAGATGACTTGATTCATGGCTCGCACCGCCTTGGCTGGATCGCCATCCCAAACGACAACTGCCCCGATTGGTTCCCTCGCTACCGCTACGGCCGGGCCGCTAGGGCTTGCGTCCGCTGCGTTGCACAAGAATGCAATGCTTGGCTGTACGACCGACCGGCACGAACTTGGGTGCGTAAGGGTGCTAAGCGGCCCCCAAAGCGACATATGCTTCCTGGGGAAACTCGAACGTATCGGCAGATTGCCGAACGCGCGGCATTACCGCGACCTCGTCCGCGATCCTGCGGATTAACGCGTCGTGTGCCGGCGCATCCAGGTCCTTGATCAAGGCTGCCATCGGCGTCGCAGTGAGCTGCAGGCGGACGTACTCGAGCGCCGAGGGGAAACGGATCGTCTGGGTGACGGCGTTTACGACGATATCGCGGAAGCCCGCCCGGGCGAGCAGGCCATGCAACTCGCCAGCATCCGTCATGACATGCTCCGCGCGCTTAATGTTGGAGGCACCCGGGCGCAGATGCCGATCCAGGCCGTCGGCCAGACCGTGCGCCGCGGGCGTGCGCTCGATCGCGCTGTAGACGCTGACGGCAAGGCGTCCGCCGTGGCGCAGCACGCGCCTCATTTCGCGAATTGCGGCTGGACGATCCGGGAAGAATTGAACGCCGAGCTGACAGAGGACGGCATCGAAGCTTGCATCGGCGAAGGGCAGGGCAAGCGCGCTGCCTTCATGCCAGTCGATGGCCAGCCCCGCACGCGAGGCCAGCGACTGCGCTGTTGCCAGCATGTGCGGGTTGATGTCGAGCGCGCTGACCGCCCCTGTCGGGCCGACACGCTCGGCGGCGACCCTCGCGACGGCACCGGTGCCGCAGGCGACGTCGAGGACGCGATCGCCCGGCCGAAGCCCGGCCCGTTGGACGAGGTCGGCGGCCCACAACGCCGTAATGCGCGGGACCAGGTAACGCTCGTACAGTGCCGGGGCGCTGTCATCGAGCTGCCAGTGTTCCACCATCGCTCACCTCCGCTCGATTGCGTTGCTTGGCACTCCGGCATACGAAGACGCCCGTACGGGCACGGCGCTGATGGGCGAATCGTCGCGGCGGCAGCCGTGTGAATGCGGTTCGCAGTCTCTCATATCTGGCGGTCAGATCCGGCGGAGCCGCGCTTGTTCGCAGGCTTCGAAGGGTACGCTCTTCGCGCGGGGTCAGGTTAGTATTTAGAAAGTGGCCAGACTTCTTCGTATCGTCGATTTCGGGAGCATTGGCCTCCGCCCTCTTGTCGCGACTGACCATCAGATCAACTCCTTCCAAGTTGGATCGCTAGCGGAAAAAGGGCGGCTGCCGTGTCGCTGCCGGCAGCCCTAAGTGCGACTGGCGACAATGGGCTGGGCGCGTACAAGTGCGTTGAAAGGGATCGCGATTGCGCACACGAGGCCCTCTTCTCTCCAATCGAAGTTGACGGTTCCATCGAGCTGGTCGCGGATCGCCCGCTCGATCACGCGCGTCCCCAATCCGCGGTGGCTCGGGCGAGTGACGGGCGGCCCTCCCAATTCCGT
>DATAAP010000514.1:0-5578 GCA_036260035.1 Alphaproteobacteria bacterium
GCGCGCCGTCGGCCTATATCGTGCTGGCGCGCGACCCGGCGGTCGATCCGTACGGCATCGTAGTGCGCCACGTGACGGTCTCGCCGGGCGATGCTGAGGCGTATATGGACGCGGAGAGCGCGGTCGAGGCCGTGCCGCTGCCCGATGTCGTGCAGGCATGGCTCGAGGATTACGTTGCCGCCTTCCATGTCGAGGAGGTGTTCCGCAAGCGCAAGCGCAAGCCATACGATCCGCGCAAGGGCTTCGGGCGCGGCAGCGGCTCGAAAGACTACGGGCCGTCTGATGGCTGACCCGCAGGACAAAGGGTTCGTGCAGCGCTGGTCGCGGCTGAAGCAGCAGGCGCGGAAGGAGCAGCAGCCGGCGAAGGAGGCAGCCGCCGTCACGGTGCCGAGCCCTGCCGAGGCGCCGCCGACCGAGGACAAGAAAGGCAAGAAGAAAGAAGAGAAGCCTTTCGATCTCGCTGACCTGCCGCCGATCGAGAGCCTCACCAAGGAGTCGGACTACTCGCTTTTCCTGCGGCCCGAGGTGCCCGAGGAGCTGCGCCAGAAGGCGCTGCGGCGGCTCTGGGCGACCGATCCGGTGCTGTCAGCGCCCGACCTCTTCGACATGCACAACCTCGATTACAATGCCGTGCCGACTTTCCCCGAAGGCGTGAAGACGCTCTATCGCGTCGGGCGCGGAGTCATCGACGCACTCGAAGCCGACGCCGAGGAGGCCGCGACCAAGAAGAGCAAAGTCGCCTCGGATCACGCGGCCGCATCTGCGGAGTCGCGCGATGAGGATGTCGCGGCGAAGCCCACCGATGCTGCATTGCAGCAGGATAATCCAGGAAAAACCAAGAATTCAGGCGTAAAAAACTCGTAGAGCGCAAAGGGTCTTTCTGCGCTGCACAAGCGTTCTGGAGTAATCACAACGCATTGATCCGCCGTATAATTGACACGCTTACGCGGCCCACGTAAGGTCGCAACCGGGAGCAATAACAACTACGCGAAGAACACAAGCGTGGATTCGCACAGGCTGGAGGTGGGCCGTGCTGCCGATGCGGTCATCAAGTTATTTGGCGGCTTGAGCAGACTCGCGCAGGCACGCGGACACGCGCATGTAACGATCGTGCAGGGGGGGTGGGATCGCGGTGCGATTCCGCTCAAGCACCACGCACGGGTTCTGGACGCACCCAAGAGCCTGGGCATCCGGCTCCATCGCAACGATCTGCTGGATGAGCTTCATTTGGCCAATGTCAGTGACGAGGACGCCGCGCGCGCGCAGTGCTACACGCTGCTCGCGCATCTGCTGCACGCACCGCCTACGCAGGCGCTGCTCGATGTCGTGCGCGGCCTCGCAGGCGACCGCAGCGAACTCGGCCAGGCGCTGAGCGCGCTCGCCTCGGTGGCGCAGCAGATCACGCCGGAGGCGGCGGAGCGCGAATATTCCGCGTTGTTCATCGGCCTCGCGCGCGGCGAATTGCTGCCTTACGCCTCGTACTATCTGACCGGCTTCCTTCAGGAGAAGCCATTGGCCGATCTGCGCGGTGACATGGCACGGCTTGGTATCGGCCGCCGTGAGGGCGTGGCGGAGCCCGAGGACCACATCGCCTCGCTATGCGAGATGATGGCCGGGCTGATCACTGGCGCGTTCGGCGAGCCGGCGTCGCTCGCCGAGCAGCAGAAATTTTTCACGCGGCATCTGGCGAGCTGGGCGCCGCGCTTCTTCGAGGATTTGCAGGCGGCGAAGGCCGCCGTTCTGTACATGCCGGTCGGACGCATCGGTCGTCTGTTCATGACGATCGAAGCCGAGGCCTTCGGCATGGCGGAATGACCCACTGAACGAATTGTCAGGAGAAAGGGCAGAACGATGGACAGACAGCCAAAAGCGACATCGCCGGCACGACGCGCCTTTCTGAAAACCGCGGGTCTTGGCGCCGGAGCGGCTGCCGCGAGCGTCGCGGGAGCGGCGGCGCTCGATGCCACGCCTGCCGACGCTGCCCGGATCGAGAGCGCCGATGGCTACCGCGAAACGGCGCATGTGAAGCGCTTCTACGACCTCGCCAAGAAGTTTTAAGGGAGGCTGCGATGCTCACGAAAAGAAACTCCCTGACGTCCGGCGGCCCGCGCTTTGCGCATGTGCTCGCGGAGGCGACCGGCGGTACGATGGACCGCCGCACCTTCCTGCGCCGCTCCGGCGTGGGTGCCGGCGGCCTTGCCGCGCTCTCAGCGCTGCCGCTCGGCCGCGTGCAGAAGGCGGAAGCCGCACCGGTCGCCGCCACCGGCGACATCAAGCGCATCAAGAACATCTGCACGCACTGCTCGGTCGGCTGCACGGTCACCGCCGAAGTCGTCAACGGCGTGTGGATCAGCCAGGAGCCGACTTTCGAATCGCCAATCAATCTCGGTGGCCACTGCGCGAAGGGCGCTGCGGTGCGCGAGGTGACGCACGGTGACCGCCGCCTCAAATATCCGATGAAGCTCGAGGGCGGGCAGTGGAAGCGGATGAGCTGGGACGCCGCGATCAACGAGATCGGCGACAAGCTGCTCAAGATCCGCGAGAGCTCGGGGCCGGACTCGGTCTATTGGCTCGGCTCGGCGAAGTTCACCAACGAGGCGTCCTACTGGTTCCGCAAGTTCGCCGCCTTCTGGGGCACCAACAACGTCGACCACCAAGCGCGCATCTGCCACTCGACCACGGTCGCCGGCGTGGCCCAGACCTGGGGCTACGGCGCAATGACGAACTCCTACAACGACCTGCAGAACAGCCGCTGCCTGTTCGTCATCGGCGGCAACCCGGCCGAGGCGCATCCGGTCTCCATGGTGCACTTCATGCGCGCCAAGGAGCAGAACCAGGCGCCGGTTATTGTTTGCGACCCGCGCTTCTCGCGCACCGCGGCGCATGCGACCGAGCATGTTCGCATGCGCCCGGGCACCGACATCGCGCTGATCTGGGGCATCCTCTGGCACATCCTGGAGAATGGCTGGGAGGACAAGGACTTCATCTCCAAGCGCGTGTACGGGTTCGACGCGACGCGCAAGGAAGTGGCGAAGTACACGCCCGACGAGGTGGAGCGCATCACCGGCGTGCCGGGCTCGCAGCTCTACCGCGTCGCAAAGACGCTCAAGGACAACCGGCCCTTCACGGTGATCTGGTGCATGGGCGGCACGCAGCACACTGTCGGCTCAGCGAACGTCCGCGCCTACTGCACGCTGCTGCTGGCGATGGGCACGGTCGGCACGGCCGGCGGCGGCGCCAACATCTATCGCGGCCACTGCAACGTGCAGGGTGCCACGGACATGGGCGTCGAGCCCGTGACGCTGCCGGCCTATTACGGCCTCGCCGAAGGTGCGTGGAAGCACTGGGCGCGCGTGTGGGGCGTCTCGTACGACTACATGCTGTCGCGGTTCGCCGACAAGAAGATGATGGAGGCGCCCGGCATCCCCGAATCGCGCTGGCATGACGGCGTGCTCGAGGCCAAGGCCAATGTCGAGCAGAAGGACAATCTGCGCGCCATGGTCTACTGGGGCCACGGCGCCAATACCCAGACGCGCGGCCCCGACGTCAAGAAGGCGCTCGACAAGGTCGATCTCGTCCTCGTCGTCGACCCGCATCCGATCCAGGTCGCGGCGATGTCGGACCGTAAGGACGGCATCTATCTGCTGCCGGCCTGCTCGGCGCTGGAGCAGGACGGCTCGCGCACCGCGTCGAACCGCTCGCTGCAATGGGGCTTCAAGATCGTCGAGCCGATCTTCGAGTCGAAGACCGACCTCGACATCATGTACCTGTTCGCGAAGAAGTTCGGCTTCGAGAAGGAGATGTTTAAGAACGTCAAAGTCGACGAGAAGGGCGGCGTTTTTGCCGACGACGTGCTGCGCGAGCTCAACGCCGGTTCGCTGACGATCGGCTATTCCGGCCAGTCGCCGGAGCGCCTTAAGCTGCACATGGAGCATCAGAAGGATTTCGATCCGCGCACGCTCAAGGCGACAAGCGGGCCGGCGGCGGGCGACACGTATGGCCTGCCGTGGCCATGCTGGGGCAAGCCCGAGCACAAGCACCCCGGCACGCACGTGCTCTACGACACGTCGAAGCCGGTCAAGGAGGGCGGTCTGAACTTCCGTGCCCTGTGGGGCAACGAGCGCAACGGCGTGAACCTGCTCGCCGAGGGGTCGTACCCGGTCGGGGCCGAGATCAAGGATGGCCATCCGCCCTTCAGCTACGGCATGCTGAAGAAGCTCGGGTGGGACAAGGACCTCACCGATGCCGAGCGGCAGCAGATAGAGGCGATCGGCGGTAACAACCCCGATGCCGTGCAGTGGCATCTCGATCTCTCGGCCGGCATCATCCGGGTCGCGATCCTGCACGGCTGCGCGCCGTTCGGGAACGGCAAGGCGCGCGCGGATGTGTGGAACTTCCCGGATCCGGTGCCGATCCACCGCGAGCCGCTCTACGCGCCGGACCGTCAGCTAGTCGCGAAGTATCCGACCTACGACGACCGCAAGGGCGGCCGCCTGCCGATCCTCTACAAGACGATCCAGAACCAGGACTTCTCGAAGGACTATCCGATTGTTCTTACCTCGGGTCGACTGGTCGAATACGAGGGCGGAGGCGACGAGACCCGCTCCAACAAGTGGCTCGCCGAGCTGCAGCAGGAGATGTTCATCGAGGTCAACCCGGCGGATGCCGCGGCCAAGGGCATCAAGAATTGGGATTGGGTCTGGGTCTACAGCCCGAACGGCAAGGACGTGCGGCTCAAGGTCCGCGCCATGGTCACGGAACGCGTGGGCAAGGGCGTGGCGTGGATGCCGTTCCACTTCGCCGGCCACTGGATGGGCGAGGACCGCCGCTCCCGCTACCCGCAGGGCACGGATCCCATCGTGCTCGGCGAGGCGGCGAACACGGCACTGACCTACGGCTATGATCCGGTGACGCAGATGCAGGAGACGAAGACCTCGCTCTGCCGCATCGAGAAGGCATAAGGAGCCACGACCATGGCAAGAATGAAGTTCCTCCTCGACGCCGAGCGCTGCATCGAGTGCAACGCCTGCGTCACGGCGTGCAAGAACGAGCACGAGGTGCCGTGGGGCATCAACCGCCGGCGCGTCGTGACGCTCAACGACGGCAAACCCGGCGAGCGGTCGATCTCTATGGCCTGCATGCACTGCACGGACGCGCCGTGCATGGCGGTCTGCCCGGTCGACTGCTTCTACAAGACGGCCGAGGGCGTGGTCCTGCACTCGAAGGACCTCTGCATCGGCTGCGGCTACTGCTTCTATGCCTGCCCGTTCGGGGCACCGCAGTATCCGCAGGCCGGTAACTTCGGCAGCCGCGGCAAAATGGACAAATGCACATTCTGCGCCGGCGGTCCGGAGAAGGATCAGGCGGCGCAGCTCGCGAAGTACGGCCGCAACCGCCTCGCTGAGGGCAAGCTGCCGCTCTGCGCAGAGATGTGCGCGACCAAGGCGCTGCTTGCTGGCGACGGCGAGACGATCGCCAACATCTACCGCGAGCGCACGGTAATGCGCGGCTACGGCTCGGGGGCCTGGGGTTGGGCGACCGCCTATCCCGAGGGGACCTGACGCA
The DNA here is from genome assembly GCA_036260035.1 of Alphaproteobacteria bacterium. GTDB lineage: Bacteria > Pseudomonadota > Alphaproteobacteria > CACIAM-22H2 > CACIAM-22H2 > DATAAP01. Next base: position 5,566 of record DATAAP010000514.1, read on the forward strand.
GATCGGTCGGTAT
>DATAAP010000515.1:0-2604 GCA_036260035.1 Alphaproteobacteria bacterium
CCAATAGGTCGGCATCGAGAGAAAGCTCGACGGGCTGTAATCGGCGGCCGAATTGCAGGAAGCCTCGTCAGTCTGCCAGGGCACGCCGAGAAAGCGCGTCAAGGCGCCAGCGGCGACGCCGTCATATGGCCCGCCGGCGCCCGTGCAGACCGCTGGCGTCAGCGTCGCACCAAAATCCTGGCGCGCGGGTGCGTCCGTCGGCAGCACGTTGAGCCGGTAGGCGCGCTTCCACACCCGCGGCAGCCGCATCACCCAGGTCAGCTCGATGCCGGGATGGAATGGCCCCCCGAGGCATTCGGTGAGCGAGGCGCGCTCCAAATGCGCCACCTGCTGCGCCGGCGTAAGCGTTGCGAAATCCGGCGGCGCCGGCGGCGCGCCGGGCCAGTCGTCGGTGACGTCGCCGGCAAGCCAGCGCCGCAGATGCGCGTATTGTGTTGACGTCACCGCCAGCTGGCTGAGCGCGTCAGTCGGCGAGCCCTCGCCATAGCTATCGCCAAATATCTGCGGCGCCTTCGACTCATCCAGTTCGCCCTCGGCACCAGGATCGCGGAACAGCTCGAACACCCGCTGCCGCCAATCCAGGTTCTCGGACGATTGGTCGCGCAGTCGCGCAATGGTGTCGGCATGGCGTGCATCAAGCGGCGAACCGTGACCGTGCACCACGAACAAGCCGTGATTGATCCATTGCAGTCCAGTGAGTCGATCGAAGATCGGCCAGAGGTCGTGCGCGAACGACGTGGTCTTCGGCGCCGCGATCCAGCCCTGGCGTTGAAAAGTCTCGCGCACGCAATCGTCCATGGTGACGAGACCAATCAGGCCGGGCGCAAAATTCGGCGGCGTCACCGCAACATAAGCGGCCTCCGCTTCTCTCGTGGTACCGTCGGGGAATGTGACGCTCGCGCGCACCGGACCGTCGGCGACGTCGTCGTGCCAGCCGGCGTTGTTGGCAAAGGTCGTGGGTTTCGTGCCCGCAACCATCGGCGCGGACACGCCGCGCCCGCCGAGAAACAACAGGCGACCGTCGGCATCGGTGCGCAATTCGCCGAGATAAACCGGCTTGCCGGCAAAGCGGCCGTCGTTGAAGGCGACGGGCGCGGCGTTGCGGCCTTCGATGCTGCGCGGCTTCGGCGTGATGTCGAGCGCGGCGTGCCCGCCTGGCGGTGGTTTGCGATTGCGCCGATGTGCATTGCGCGCCAGCCCGCGCGGCAGATCCATGGCCTGGTTGAAGTCGTACCAGCCGGCCTTGAGATTGGCCACGGCGACGCGCCAACGAATACGCGCGTGCGCCGCCGTGACTTCGACAATGCTGCCATCCTTGCGATGCGCATAGATGCGAAAGCGCGCCGCCTGCCGCTTGATGTGGCCTGTCGGCGTGCGGAAATGCGACAGAAGCCGCGCGGGCGTGCCATCCGGCAGCGTCGGCGCGCCGCCGATCACCTCCGTCCCGATGACATACGCGTCCGGCTCGATCGCATTGCCCACACGTGCGATCCCAAGCGGCGGATAGATGCGCAAGGCTTCGATCGTATTTGGGTCGATCGGCGTGGCTTCCTCCGCCGCACTGTCGCTGGTATTACCGGCCGCGCCGGCGGCTGCCGCCGCGAGCGCTAGCGACAGCGCCGACCGTCTGCTCAAATTTGTCATGATGGCCTCCGACCGCTCAGCGGGCCTGCTCCACTTCAGAATAGCGGCGAAATTGCATGAGCGGCGGCCGCAAGGCCGATCCTGTAGGAAATTTCATGCGCGCCCTGTATTCTCGTAATGCAATTGTAACGTCGCGCGGGGAGCGTCATGCCGATCAGCGAGAAAATCCGCAAGCTCATCGACAATGCCTGGGTCGACGGCTACCCATGCCTGCTCGCAACCGCGGGGCCGAACGGGCCGAACATTTCGCCCAAGGGCTCGATGCTAGTCTATGATGATGACCACCTCGCCTATTGGGAGCGCTCCAAGAAGCAGGCGCTCGCCAATCTCGGCCACGACAAGCGCGTCACCGTGATCTATGCCAACATGAAGGCGCAGCGCGACAACATCCTGGAGTCGGGGTTCCTGCGCTTCTATGGCACGGCCGAGCTGCACGAGAACGGGCCCATGCGCGAGGCGATCTTTCAGCGGCTCACCAAGCGCGAGCAGGAGCACGACGGCGCCGACAAGGGCATTGGCGTGCTGATCAAGATCGACCGCGCCGCCGACGTGCGCGGCAAGCCGCTGCCGTAACGACGGGCTGGGCAGCAAATTACATCCCGCAGAATCCCCCAAGGCAATCGTGGCAGCGTTACGCAGAATTGGCTTGATCCTCACCGGCGGCACCATCGACTCGGTGGGCAGGGATCGGCTCGATCTCGCCTGGTACCTGGAAGCCGGGCAGCGGCTCGGTCCGGGAGAATTGCTGGCACGGCTGCCGGAGCTTGCGAGTATTGCGCAGGTCACGGAAATCCCGTTCCGCCGCATGCACAGCCACGCGCTTCTCGACAAGGATTGGCTGGAGCTTGCGGGAAAAATCGAGGCGATCTTTGCCGCCGACGAGGCCGATGGCATCGTCATCACCCACGGCACCAACACGCTCGAAGAGACGGCGTACTTCCTCAATCTGGTTCTGAAGAC
>DATAAP010000516.1:0-6596 GCA_036260035.1 Alphaproteobacteria bacterium
CGGCAGCGTTGCATGCAAGCGGCGATCCAGCTTGCGTCAGGTATTGGGACATCCACGGATCAGGCCGGAGACGTCGGCGTGGGCGAGAGCCTGGACGATGGGGTGCAGCTCGTCCGGCTCAAGCGGCTTGAGCGGTGGGGCGAACGTCGCGACCGGCTTCGGCGCGGATGCGGCTGCACGGATCGCCTCCGGAAGAACTGGCTTGTTACGGCATCCATCGCTCGTCAAGCGGGCATAGCGCCGATACCACATTTGAGCGTTATGAAGCTTTGTTCCGGCGCGAATGCGTTGTGGCGGTGCCATGCAACCACGTCAATAGGCGTTCTTGTTCACGAAGCCGAGGAAGGGCGTGAGCATCAAAATCTTGATGTCGAACAGGAGCGACCAGTTGTCGATGTAGTAGAGGTCGAACTGGACGCGCCGCGCCATCTTCTCGGGCGTGTCGGTTTCGCCACGCAAGCCGTTCACTTGTGCCCACCCGGTGATCCCTGGCTTGACGCGGTGCCGGCTCAGATAGTCGTCGATGATCTTCGCGTATTGCTCGTTGTGCACGACGGCATGCGGGCGCGGGCCGACGAGCGACATCTCGCCGTTCAAGACGTTGAGGAGCTGCGGCAGCTCGTCTAGGCTCGTGCGGCGCAAGACTGCGCCCACGCGCGTCACGCGCGGATCGTTGCGCCGCGCCTGCGGGACCGACACGTCGCTGCCCGCGCCGACATGCATGGTGCGGAATTTGTAGACGGTGATGGGATTGTTGTTGAAGCCGTAGCGCTTTTGCCGGAAGAACACCGGCCCTGGGCTGTCGAGCTTGATGGCCAGCGCGATCAGCAGCAGCAGCGGCGTGAACAGAATAAGGATGAGGGTGGCGAGCACCCGATCCTCCAGCGCCTTCAGGACGAAGTTCCAGCCGGACAAAGGGCGTTCCAGCACCGCGAGCATCGGCACGCCCGCGAGCGGAAGAAAGCGGCGGACCGGCAGCGTCCAGCCGACATAGTCGGGGCAGAGCTTGACGTTGATCGGAAGCACCTTCAGGCGCTTCACGATGTTCTGGATGTCGGCCGCATCCTGCCAAGGCACGGCGACGATGACCTCGTCGACTGGATGCGTCCGCACATAGCGGACCAAATCGTCCGTAGTGCCGCGGTGGGGAAATCCCTCGACAAGGCTGACTTTGACCTGATCATCGAACACGCCGACGATGCGGTACTGCTCCTCGCCCAGGCTCGCTAGATGGCGCAGGAGCTGCCGTCCCAACGGCCCGGCGCCGATCACGGCGACGTTGAGGCTGAGCCGGCCTGCCCTGCGCCACCGGTCGATCTGCATCAGCAGCAGCACCCGGGCGAGCACGAACGCGCCGAAGCTCAGGAGGAACCAGCCGAGCACAAAAGCGCGGGAGAAGGCGATCGAGGTCTGGGTGAAATAGGCGAGCGCGATAAGGCTGAGCATCACGGCCGTCCAGCTCATCGACAGCAGGCCGAGCTGCGTGGTCAGGCGCGTCAGGTTGGGGAACTGGTAGACGCGGGCGATATGCATGTAGTTGACGGTCAAGGCGACCGCCGCCATGACGGCCATGATGTACAGATTCGGCAGCGCGTAGGTGCCGTGGCGTATGCCGTAGGAGATGATCGCCGCCACGACGACGATCACGGCGTCGGCGACGCGCAACGTGCCAGAGACGATGGCCTCCAAATCGGCAGCGACAACGCGACGGGGGGCCATCAGCTCACTTCAGCGCGCTTACGGTAGTTATGGGCGCCGCGAGGCGATCGCGGCGCGGAACAGGTGTCGAACATATCGGATTTGGCGATGCCGCGCCAATGCTGCTGCGGTCGCCTAACGCCGGTGCAGCCACCAGGCCTGTTCGTTGATTGAATAGATCGGCCGGTAGTGATTGATGACCTCGGCCGGCACGACGCGGGAGATTTGGTTGTCCAGCACGTAAGCGCGACCAGCCACGTAGACGACCAGGATGGCGTGAGGGATGCGCAGGTTCAGGTCGTCGACGACCACGACGCGCAGCTGATCGCTCTGAAACCCCAGCTGCCGTAGAGAGACGAACTTGGCAATCGCATAGTCCTCGCAGTCGCCGTCCTTGCTCAGGAACTGCAGCGGCGTCGCCCAGTAGTCCGGCACACCGTAGTTGACCGGGTCGGTGATGTAGGGCGCCCGGTTCATAAAGCTGTTAACGGCCTCGAGCTGGGCAAGCGGTTCGAGAGCGGCGATGTCGCGGAGCAACTGACGCCATTCCACCAAGTGACAGCGATTGAAGCGGCGCGCGGTGCACGGGCCGTCGTAAAGGCCCCGCTCCTCGGCCTGCCGCTCGACCATTCCGGTCCATTTCTGAAAGGGGCCGAGATTGGCGCTGCGGACCTCGCGGGACCCGAACAAGGGCGGGTAGCTCGGTTCGCCGCCTGCGGCGGGCTGCACCGCCACCATGAACGCCAGTGCCGCGGCAAGCCAAGGGCTCCGATATCGCCGCGTCCTCGCCATGCCTCGCTCGTCAAGCCGGTGCGCGCAATCCTTATTCAGGCTTGGTTAACAAAGCGCTACATATAAACTTAGAGGTACGGCTTCGGGGCTTTTCTGCCCAAAGGATAAACCCTGCCCGACACATTGGCCGCTTCGCCAGCACGAGTCCGAGGGTCCAAGTTTGCCGTGACCGTGGGCACGGTCGCGCTCCTGCTGGCGATCGTGGCCGCGGTGGCACTGGCCATGCGGCTCGTGGAGGAGGAGAGCGAGCGCGACCTTCGCGTGTGGCAGGCGCGGTTGGGCGTCCTCGCCGACAGCCGGGCGACTGCGGTCGGCGACTGGCTGGAGCGACAGGTCGAGGTCGCAAACGGGCTTGCGCAGAACGCGTCCCTGCAGATCTATGTGACCGAACTTGCTCTCGCCGGCGGCGACCGCGCTGGGGTCACCGACGAGGCCGCCCAGGCCGAATACCTCCGCAATCTTCTGGTGGTCACCGCGGACCGGACGGGGTTTGCCAGCGGGCCACTCGGACCGCGCGTGGGAGCAAACGTGCCGCGCATCGGCACGGCGGGGCTGGCGATCGTCGATGCACAGGCGCGCGTCCTGGTAGCGACGCCGGACATGCCGGCGATCGATGCGCGGATTCGTGATTTCATTGCCGGCGGGCCGGCCGCGCCTGCGGTGTTGGACGTCTATGCCGGACCGGGCGGCCAACCGACCATGGCCTTCTATGCGCCGGTGACGGGTCTCCAGGCTGACCCTGGCACACCGCCGGTCGCCGGCGTGCTGGGGATCAAGCCGATCGCGGGCGAGCTCTTCCCCCTGTTGACGCGCCCGCCGACCAGCGAGCGCACGACCGAGACCGTGCTGGTGCGACGCGCCGGCGCGACGATCGAGTTCATCTCTCCGGCGGGGGACAGCGCTCCGCTCGAACGCCGCCTCGCCGTCGATACACCAAACCTGGCCGAAGCCTTCGCCATGCAGAATCCTGGCGGCTTCGGCCTGCATCGTGATTACCGCGACCGCGAGGTGCTGGTCACCGGCCGCGCCGTCGCGCCGGTGTCATGGACGCTGGTACACAAGATCGACCGCGGCGAAGCGCTCGCTGAAAGCGATGCGCGGCTGCACCGCCTCATCGCGATGATGGTGCTGGGGGTCGCGGTAATTGCCGCCGGGTTGATCGCCGCGTGGCGGCACGGCGCGTCCCGTCGGGCCACGGCGACGGCGGAACGTCTGCGTCATCTCAGCCAGAAGCTCGAACAACAGGCAAAGCTGCTGCGGATCGTCACGGACAGTCAGCCTGCCGCGATCTTTATCGTCGATGATCAGGATCACGTTCGCTTCGCCAATCGGCTTATGGCCGAGCGGGCCGGCGGCGAAGCCGCCGGCCTCGTCGGCAAGACGCTCGCGAATGCGCTCGGCCCCGCCGCCGCGGCCCGGCACCATCGGATGGCACGCGAAGCGCTGGAGCGTGGCTCCTCGCAGCCTGCTGTGCAGCGCCTCGAGGATGGCGGCAAGGTCCGCGTCGTTCACATCGAATACATTCCGCTGCCGCGGCAACCCGATGAGCGTCCGACCGTGCTCGTCGTCGAAGAAGACATCACCGCGCCGATCATGGAGCGCGAACGGCGCGAGCGTACGCAACGTCACGTCGTGCAGACCCTCGTGGCGCTGCTCGACAGCCGCGATCCGTTCGCCGCCAATCATTCGCAGCGGGTTGCCGCCGTCGCGCGCGCTATCGCCGACGAGATGGGGCTGAGCACGGCCGAAGTCGAGACGGCCGAGACGGCCGCCTCGCTCATGAATATCGGCAAGGTGCTGGTGGAACCGCATGTCCTCACACGCAGCGGCGAGCTGTCGGACGACGAGCGCCAGCAGGTGCGGCAAAGCCTGCTGGCAGGCGCCGACCTGCTCGCCGGGATCGAATTCGACGGGCCCGTAGTCGAAGCGCTGCGGCATTCGCAGGAGCGTTGGGCAGGCGATGGCCCGGGCGGCCTGCAGGGCGACGCGATCCCGATGGTCGCGCGGATCATCGCGGTCGCCAATGCCTTCGTCGCGATGATCAGCCCGCGCGCGCACCGCGTCGGGATTAGCATCGATGCCGCGGTGGCCGGTCTGCAGGAGCAATGCGGCAAAGCTTTCGACCGGCGCGTCGTCGCGGCGCTCGTCAACGCTCTGGAAAACCGCGGCGGGCGGGAGCAATGGGCGGCATTTGTTAAGCCAACGGCCTGACCCCGCGCAGGCTACTTGGTTGCGACGAAGGCCGGCCGGAAATGACGGCCCGCGAACCGGCCGACCCATCGTGGAACGCCGCGCATGGCGGTCAGTTTCAGTCCGGCGGCTTCGATCATCCCGATCACGTCGCGCGGGAGGAATGTGTGCGGATGCGCATCGACCAGGATCGTGCCGCGCGCCAATCGCCGGGTGATCCATTCGAAGCGGAGGCGGCCGAGCCACGAAAGACAATCGACACCCAGGATCAGCCGGCCGCCGGGGCGCAAGGCGCGCCGGGCATTCTCTAGGATCAGCAGCGGCGAACGCACATGATCGAGCACGTTGTAGGCGATGACTGTATCGAAGGCGGAATCGAAGGCCAGATCTTCGCCGGCGATCTGCAGGTAGTCCCCCGACTCGGCCATCTCCTCCACCCAATCGATAAAGCGGGTGGCAGACCGGGCGAGCGCGGGACGGGTGTCGCGCACGGGCAGGCGCGTAAGCGGGTCAGTCTTGACCAGCTTCCGCGGCGGCTCGGCGTCGCTGAAGGAAACGACGCTAAGGCCAAGCGGCCCGCAGCCGATCTCGAGGACATCCCGCGCCGCGAGCAGGTCGGCGATCTCGGCGGCGTCGAATCGGCTCCAGAACTCGGCCTTCTCCGCGCAAGCCTTGATGAGTTCGTAGAGCTCCATCTCTTTCCAAAAGCACAGCTCCGCCCCCTGTGCCTTGCGCCAGCGCTCCGTCGTTACCGCCGCTGCCATCATGACCGCCTTGCGACTGCAAGGCCCCACCCTAGCCGATGCGGCCGCCGCCACCAATGCCGCCTTCGGCGCCGGCGCGACCGGCTAGGTGCGGCGCGGTGACGCGTGATAGGTTGCCGCCGCTATGCTGGCGAAGTTCTTTCGTTCCACTCCTGCCGGTCCGCCCTCGGCCGCCGTCCCCGGCGGCACGCGGGTCTACGCGATCGGCGACGTGCACGGGCGGCTGGACCTTCTCCAGAACCTGCACGAGCAGATCTGTGAGCATGCGCGGGAATACCCGATCGGCCGGGCCGTTGTAGTGCATATCGGGGACTATATCGATCGCGGTTATCAGTCGCGGCAAACAATCGACTATCTTCTGGATTCGCCGCTCGCCGGATTTGATATGGTCAATCTCCTCGGCAATCACGAGCGCACGCTGCTCGAATTCCTCGACGACCTCTCGGTTGGTCCAGGTTGGCTGCGCTACGGCGGGCGCGAGACGCTCTTCAGCTACGACATCGAGTGGGACCGCGACCTCGCGGGCGGCGAGGAAAGCCTGCAGCGCATCCAGAGCGAGCTCCGGCGCAAGCTGCCGGAGCGCCACCGCCGCTTCTTCTCGGGTCTGCCGCTGACGCACGAGGTGGGCGACTATCTGTTCGTGCACGCCGGCGTAAGGCCCGGCATTCCGCTGGAACGTCAGGCGCCCGATGACCTTCTCTGGATTCGCGAGGAATTTCTCAATTCCACGGCCGATCACGGCAAGGTGGTCGTGCACGGCCATAGCATCAGCGAGACGCCCGTCCTGCGCCCCAATCGCGTCGGCATCGACACCGGCGCTTTCGCGACGGGACGGCTGACCTGCCTTGTCCTAGAAGGCAACGAACGGTCCTTCCTGTCGACGCAACCCTGAAGCGCCGTCGCCGCGTTTCTTTCAAAAATCGATCTCACAACGGAACGAGAACCATGGGACCACGCAAGCGGATTTTGGTGACGGGGGGAGCGGGCTTTCTGGGCTCGCATTTATGCGAACGTCTGTTGCAGGACCGGCATGACGTGCTGTGCGTGGACAACTACTTCACCGGCACCAAGGCGAACATCGTCCATCTCTTGGACGACCCGCATTTCGAGGTGCTGCGCCACGATGTGACGTTCCCGCTCTATGTCGAGGTG